>JBBRFX010000040.1:0-25312 GCA_038241275.1 Chitinophagales bacterium | reverse complement strand
AAGCTTTTTACTTCATCTCCTAATCTATAAACCTTCTGGCCCATAGCGGGATAAATAAAAAAGGAAATAAATAAAACCAGGCAAAACTTAGGCATCTATAAGTTGTTTAGCTTAATAACGTTTTTAATCACTAAAGAGTTTGCCAAATACCTTTTATCAAATAAAAATATTGATACGGGTGCCAGCAATAAATGTGGCCATGAAGTAAAAAACAAAACTATATTTTTGGCAAAAATTGATATAAATGGAAAATATGCTGAATAAAATAAAGGAGACTGCTGCTTTTTTAAACAGCAATGGTTTTAATGCTGCACAGGCTGCTGTTGTTTTGGGAACGGGCTTAGGGGAATTTTTACAGTATTTAGAAGAAAGCCATTTTCTTTCTTATGCCGATATTCCAAATTTTCCGCAGGCCACAGTTGAATTTCATAAAGGCAGATTGGTAACCGGTTTACTGCATGGAAAAAAAATTATTGTTATGCAGGGGCGGTTTCATTATTATGAAGGGTATACAATGCAGCAGGTAACATTTGGCGTAAGGGTATTTAAAGAATTGGGTGTACAGGTTTTATTGTTAAGCAATGCTGCCGGTGGCATGCATAAAAAACATAAAAAAGGAGATCTTGTTTTAATAGAAGATCATATTAATATGCTGCCGGAAAATCCACTGCGGGGTTTAAATGATCCTGCATTTGGTAACCGCTTTGTTGATATGTTTTCTCCATACAATAAAGAATTGAATAAAGCATTATTGTATGCAGCAAAAAAAGTAAAAACTCCACTAAAAAAAGGAGTATATGTTGCCGTGCAGGGTCCAAACCTTGAAACAAGAGCAGAATATAAATACCTTAAAGCAGCCGGCGCAGATATGGTAGGAATGAGTACTGTTCCTGAAGTTATTGTTGCCAATCATATTGGTTTACCATGTGCTGCCATCAGCGTTATTACAGATGAATGCCAGCCCGAAAATTTAAAGCCGGTAGATATTTCAGAAATAATTTCCGTAGCTGAAGCTGCTGATAAAAAACTATGTGCTGTTTTTAACCAATATTTTAAAGACTGGCTTTATTAATCAGTCTTCTTTTCTTTTTACTACAAGATACCAGTCATTTTCCAGTGGCAGATAACCAAGGTCGTACACAAAAAAATAGGTATTGCCTTTTTTGTTGGTATAAATATGGGTGATGTATTTAAATTGAAAACCCTTTTGCAACAATTTATCCTTGGTGGTTTTTGCCATCTCTTCTCCATTGGCAAATAAGCTCTCCAGTATGCGCCGGTTTTTTCCCAGAGCGTTATTAATATTCCTTACCAGGTTTGTTGTATCCGCCTTTAGCTGGTTATTGTAATTGTTGCGGCAATAATCATCGCAGAATTTTTTATCGGTACGCCCCTTTAATGGCTTCTCACAGGTAAGGCAAAGTTTGGGTTCATTAATCGTTGTCATGCAGTCTGGTATTGATTTTAGACAATAAGGTACAACCAAATTTTTACAATTACAAGCGTTTACAAACGGCTACATACGTCTATAAACGATTAAAATACGAGTAACGCTTTCCGGCAATAGCATCTTTGTGGTGTTGATGAAACGAAGCAACTTGTTTTTCGGCACAAACAAAAATCAATTTTTAAACCGCTCTACCCCATAAAGGATGAGCACAAATTTTACAGCTATGTTCGCATTAAAAAACAAAGTTCAACTGATTGGAAATTTAGGTAACGCACCGGAAGTACGCAACACAGAAAGCGGAAAAAAGCTTGTACGTTTTTCGATAGCTACCAATGAAAGCTACCGCAATGCCAAAGGTGAAAAAGTAACAGAAACGCAATGGCACAATATTATTGCCTGGGGAGCCGTGGCAGATATTGCAGAAAAGTTTTTAGTAAAAGGAACGGAAGTGTGCATTGAAGGCAAACTGGTAAACCGCAATTACATGGATAAAGAGGGCAACAAAAAATACATTACCGAGATACAGGTAAATGAGTTGCTGATGCTGGGAGGTAAAAACGCAGCATAAGAATTTTCCCGCAGATGGCGCAGATGATCGCAGATAAGTATCAAATTATTTTTGACTATAAATTCAAATAAAAATTCGATTTATAGTCTGCAATACCCTGCGCCATCTGCGGGATTAAAAAATTCACTATTAGATGGAATATAATTTTCTAGGCACTAAATTTATCAATATACTGCTTTGCGGAATAAGTTCATTAACAATTAATATGAATTGCCATGACAGAAAATGAAATATCGTATTAAATCAGAGGGGCTATTCTAAAGGTTTTTAAAACACTTGGGCCAGGATTATTTGAAAATGTTTACAAGCACGTTTTAAAGTATGAATTAGAAAAGGCAGGTCTTATTGTATTAATTGAAGTTTCTTTACCGGTAGTTTACGATGAAAAAAAATTTGATATTGGATTTAGGATAGATTTTAATGGTGAACGATAAAGTATTGATAGAAATAAAATCTATTGAGCGTTTATCGGAGGTTCACCATAAACAGGTTATTACCTATCTAAGATTATCTGATACAAAACTTGGTATCCTGGTTAATTTTAATACTGATAATATTATTGATAATATTTATAGAAAAGTTAATCGACTATAAAATGATTTGATCTATTTTCTGCGATGATCTGCGATTTCTGCGGGAAACTTAAACATCCTGTATTTTTACACAAATAAATATTAAGCGTGGAAACAAATATAGCTATTGAAAGAAATGAAGTCTTTGACCTTGCCTTTGGCTTTGTAACAGAAACGAGTGAAAATATATTTCTTACGGGTAAGGCGGGCACAGGTAAAACTACTTTTTTAAAATACCTGAAAGAGCATTGTGCAAAAAATATAGTGGTAGCTGCGCCAACAGGCGTTGCGGCTATCAATGCCGGTGGTGTTACCCTGCATAGTTTGTTTCAATTGCCTTTTTATCCTTTTTTGCCAACAAAAAATCACAAAGAAGATATGCTTGGTAAAATGAAGTTTACCAAACAACGGCAACAATTGCTGCGCAAAATGGAGCTATTGGTAATTGATGAAATAAGTATGGTTCGTGCAGATGTAATGGATGCGATTGATACCATTTTGCGTTCTGTTAGAAAAAACCATTCTGCACCATTTGGCGGTGTGCAGTTGTTATGTATTGGTGATTTATACCAGTTGCCTCCAGTAGCACAAAACCATGAGTGGAGTATTTTGCAGGAGTATTACAGCTCCCCGTTCTTTTTTGACAGTATGGTCATTAAAGAGCAAATGCCATTACTGATAGAGTTGAATAAAATTTACCGTCAAAAAGAAGATTCATTTGTGAGGCTGTTGAATAAAGTGCGAAATAATAATATGGATGCAGATGATTTTGAAGATTTGCATATGAGGTATGATCCTGGCTTTAGGCCTGCATCAAGTGAAAATTTTATAACACTCACTTCCCATAACAAACAGTCTGACCTGATTAATACCACGGAGCTGGAAAGATTGTTTACCGGTACTTTTAGTTATAATGCTATAGTGGAGGGAGATTTTCCTGAAAATTTATTTCCTGTAGAAGCATCTTTAATTTTAAAAGAAGGTGCGCAGGTTATGTTCCTTAAAAATGATACCATACAAAAAAGATATTTTAATGGTAAAATAGGTGTGGTAAAATCGCTTGATGCGGATAATATCGTGGTTGCATGTGATGGATTAGATATAAGCGTATCTATGGAAACATGGGAAAACACCCGGTATACTTTAAACCGAAACGACGGTAAGCTGGAACAGGAAAGCCTGGGTACTTTTACACAGTTTCCTTTACGGCTTGCATGGGCCATTACCATACACAAAAGCCAGGGACTTACTTTTGAAAAAGTAATGATAGATGCCGGTGCTGCATTTAGCAGTGGCCAGGTATATGTTGCCTTAAGCCGTTGTACCAGCCTGGATGGCATTGTGCTTTTATCAAAAATTCCGCAGGCGGCTATTTACAGCAATGAACATGTGGTAAAAGGACAGGAGGCGCTTACCCACCGTGGATCCCTGGCAGAAAGATTTGCCGGGGCGAGGCAGGCATTTACACAACAATTGCTGGAAGAAATTTTTTCTTTTAAAGAAATTCATACTGGCATTTCACATTTGTTATACAGTTTAAAAGAACACAGCGAAAAATTTAATAAAGAAGGAATTGATTGGGCGCTTAAACTGGATCAACAATTCCAAAGCGATAAAACGGTGGGCATAAAATTTCAGGGACATATTGCTTTGATGATGAAGGAAGAGGGAGTGATAGAAAAAAATGCGGCACTGCAAAAAAGGATTAGTGATGCAGCTACTCATTTTGAGAAAAGATTGTCAGATTTGTTATCACAGGTAAAAAATCAACCATTAATTACAGAACACAAAGAAGCTGCAGAACGGGTAAACGAACCTTTACAGGAAACCGCATTAGCCATTTATACGGCTCATTATTTTATTCAATATTGCAAACAACCTTTTGAAGTTTCTTCCTTTTTGCGGCATAAACTAAACTTTGTTTTGCCCCGGTTTAATATCAGCAGTTATGCCAGCGGAAAAAAACAAACAGTAACAGACACAAGCAACGGAGAATTATTTGATACCCTCAAACGCTGGAGAGACATGGCTTGCGAAGAATCGGGTCTGCCTATCTACATGGTTGCCAACCTGCAAACCTTAAAAGAATTGAGTACTTATCTTCCTATGAATAAAAAAGACCTTTTGAAGATTTCCGGGTTTGGAAAAGCAAAAGTAGATAAGTATGGCGATGAAATTTTAGAAGCCATTGAAAGCTACCGCAGCAGGAATTCCCTTGCCAGCAATATGGATGCAAAACCTTTAGATGCAAAAAAGGAATCAAAGGAAAATAAGATTGCCACAGCTATGAAGGTGGATACAAAACTCGTAAGCTTTAATTTGTTCAAAGAGGGTAAGGCACTGGCGGATATTGCTGTAGAAAGAAAACTTACCGCCAATACCATTGAAGGCCATCTTGCATATTATGTAGGTCTGGGCGAAATAGATATTAATGCAATGGTACCCTCAGCAAAACAGCAACTCATCCGGGATGCGGTTAAAATTCACGGATCGCTTAGCCATAAAACACTCATAGACAATCTACCGTCGAATATTAGTTATGGGGAAATAAAAATGGTGTTGGCAGCAGAAAAAGATACTTCAAATCATGCATAAAATAAGCGCCCATAAATAGGCGTTTATTTTTTAGAACAGTCATTTTTTATCATTCTTATCTGCCAAAATCGTCCTGCAACCTTACGATGTCTTCTTCATCGCTTGGATTTTCAACATCTGTATGTCTCCATATTTCTGCAACAATTCCCCATTTATCCAAACCGATTAAGCGGTGACGCTCTCCCTGTTTTAATTCTACCAAATCACCGGGTTCTAAAATAATCACATCCTTTTCTTTATCATCATCGCTCTTAATAACACCTGCACGGCCGCTGATAAGTTTCCAAATTTCTGCACGGCGGTGATGATATTGCCAGCTCAGTTTTTTGCAGGGTTCAACGAGTAAAATCTTGGGACTCAGTTTACCTGAAATTGATAATTCATTTTTTGTAAGATGAACGAAAAACTGTGTTATAAATTTTTCTGCATCGTCTTCTTCTATCACTAAAAATCCTCCCCATGGCCTGCTGATATCTTTATAACGGATACGCACAAACGAAGAAATGTATTTTTCAACTTCTTCAAAAACTTCTTCTCTTGAATGCTCTTCTATAAAATTCTTTAACAACATTTTATATTATTTTTATTTGTAATTTATCTTCCCATATATAACATCAGTATCTGCACATCACTTGGGTTTACGCCGGATATACGGGAGGCCTGCCCAAGCGTGCCCGGCTGAATTTTTGTAAACTTTTGCCTTGCTTCATTACTTAGCGATACTAATTTATCGTAATTAAAATTTTCTGGAATCATGAGGTTTTCCAACTGACTCATTTTACTTACCAGTTCTTTTTCCTTTTCAATATAAGTGTCATATTTTATCTGGATCTCCGCCTGTTCCAATTCTTCTCTATCATATTTATCCAATTTTTCATTGAGGGCTGGTATTGCTTTTATCAGTAATAAAAGGTCTATACCCGGCCTTAATAATAATTGAGCAGCTTTTTGTTTTGAGGTTAATACCGATGAACCAATATTAATTAGAAAGTCGGCTGATTCTCCTGGTTCAATCTGAACCGATGACAAGATTTGTTTTATTTCTTCAACGGCTGCTTTTTTCTCTATTACCCTATCCATTCTTTCCTGGCTGGCCAGTCCATTACGGTAACTGATCTCGGTTAAACGGAAATCTGCGTTATCCTGCCTCAAAAGAGTTCTAAATTCGGCCCGACTCGTAAACATCCGGTATGGTTCGTCCGTCCCCTTATTTATCAGATCGTCTATTAAAACACCAATATAAGCTTCGCTTCTTTTAAGAACCAAAGGTTCCTGATTGATTGAGGCTTTGTGGGCATTAATTCCGGCCATTAATCCCTGGCAAGCGGCTTCTTCATACCCTGTTGTTCCATTTATCTGGCCAGCAAAAAACAGGTGTTTTATTCTTTTTGTTTCCAGGCTATGTTTAAGTTGGGTAGGCGGAAAAAAGTCATATTCAATGGCATAACCGGGACGGAACATCTTGCAGTTCTCAAAACCAGGCACTTTTTGCAAGGCTTTTAACTGCACTTCTTCCGGCAATGAAGTTGAAAATCCGTTCACATAAATCTCAACCGTATTCCAGCCTTCCGGTTCTACAAATAGCTGGTGACGGTCTCTTTCTGCAAAACGGTTTATCTTATCCTCTATACTTGGGCAATATCTCGGCCCTGTTCCCTGTATCCTTCCCTGGAACATTGGGCTACTTTCAAAGCCCGTTTTTAAAATATCATGAACTTCCTGACTGGTATAGGTAATCCAGCAACTAAGCTGATTTTCAGGCTTTAAGGAAGGTTTTGCCAGGTAACTAAACCCAATAATATTGTCATCTCCTTTCTGCTCTTCCATTTTGGAGTAATCAAGGCTTCTACCATCAACCCTTGGCGGAGTGCCTGTTTTTAAACGATCACTTTCAAAACCAAGGCTTACCAACTGTTCAGTAATACCTGTTGCAGCTTTTTCTGCAACCCTTCCGCCACCAAAATTCTTTTCACCTATATGAATTACACCATTTAAAAAGGTTCCATTGGTAAGAACTACAGCTTTAGCTTTAATATGATGGCCCATCCCTGTAACTACACCCTTTGCTACACCATCTTTAATAATCAAACTGTTTACCATATCCTGGTAAAAATCTACATTGGGTGTTTGTTCTAACATTTCACGCCAGGTAGTTGCAAATAACATTCTATCGCTTTGCACCCTTGGGCTCCACATTGCAGGACCTTTGGACCGGTTTAACATACGAAACTGAATCATGCTTTTATCTGAAACGATGCCACTATATCCTCCCATTGCATCAATCTCCCTCACGATCTGCCCTTTTGCAATTCCACCCATTGCCGGATTACAGCTCATTTGTGCAATGGTTTGCATATTCATTGTTATTAAAAGCACTTTACTTCCCATATTAGCGGCAGCGGCAGCAGCTTCACAACCTGCATGTCCGGCACCCACTACTATAACATCGTAAATATTAAACATGTAGCAAAGGTATTATAGAGTTAAAGAAATGAATGAATGAGTTAGCTAAACTTTTTAAAAATGGCTTTTTCAATAAGGATATCTTTAAAAGCGGTGCCTTTATTCAGGTTATAAAAATCTGTTGCATCAAATGACTGCATTTCTTTAATCTTTTTAAGGTTATCCGTAATAAACGCTTCCATTTTAGGAACGCTAACAATACCCGATAGCTGGATAGCATCAATTTTATCAACCATTTTCATACAGTATTCATACCCGGTTTTTGCATGTAATGCTTCGAAGTATGGCTTTACAGCTAAAATATCTATTCTGTTTCCCCGGATTTTATTAAAGTCGCAAGGTTCTACCCTGATATTTATAAAGTTCCAGCAGAGTTTTAAGTCTTCGTCGTTGTCAAAATCAAAGTACGCCACAGGTACTATATGATCCAATTGCCAAGCCGTTGCGAAATTATCCCAGTTAATTTCTGCTGTAAATTGAATTTCTATCCAGCTTCTAAAATCTTCTATCCCTAATCCAAAGTAAGGGGCATAGAATTGGGACGGATTTTTTTCAAGGATGTACCTCCTTAATCCCAATTGCCACTTTCGTTTATCCTTAAATTTTTGATAAGACTCTGTTACATTTTCCCGGGCTGTCCATTTTTTTCTTTCCATATTTATATGTTTCATACAGAAACTGTGTTCCGTGGAACATACAGTTAATTCTTTTGAACCATAAAATTACGTAAAATGAAATGTTTCATGCAGAAACTGTGTTCCGTGGAACAAGCCCCGTTATTGAAAGTATTTTTCCAGGTAGTAGTTTTCTTTTTCTGTCATTTGTGATTTATCTGTTATCGTTTTATCGTCATAACCACATAAATGCAAAACTCCATGGAAGATTACCCGGTAAAGTTCTTTAGAAATAGTTGTTTTAAATCTTTTAGCATTATCCTTTACAGTATCTATACTGATATAAATTTCTCCTTCAATAGTTTTTGAACCGGGTTCTGTCAAATCAAAAGTTATAATATCTGTAAAATAATTATGCCCTAAGTAAGTCTTATTAATTTCTAAAAGGTACTGGTCTGAACAGAATATATAATTAAGGGATCTTGCCTTCTTCTTTTCGTTTTTAAAAATATCTGTAATAAACGATTTTAGTTGTTGCCTTTTGGGTAAACTAATTTTCGCTAAAAAATTAAAACTGATATTCATACTTATATTTCTTAAATCGAAATTAATGCCTTTTGTAATAAACTACCTTTGTTGCATAAACCAGCAGGAAGAAATTTAATCGTATGTATAAAAAATTGTCAGAAATAAAAATTGGTAAATCTGTGGTTATCCGTTCTTTTGAAAGTGATGATATTTTTCTGAAATTAATGGAAATGGGTTGTGTGCCCGGAGAAAAAATTACGGTAGATCAAATTGCTCCTTTTAGAGATCCTATATCTATTACAGTAGCAGGCTATCATTTAAGTTTGCGTTTAAATGAAGCTGATCAAATATTGGTAGAAGAAATTTAATATTATATTTAATTATTATATGAATATTGGTTTGTATTTCGGTTCTTTTAATCCAATACATAACGGACACCTTATCATTGCAAACCATATTTTAAATGCTGGTATTGTAAATGAAATATGGTTTGTTGTATCTCCTCAAAATCCTTTTAAAAATACGGCAGGATTACTGAATCAAAATCATCGGCTAAACCTGGTGAAAATTGCTATTGAAGGCGAACCAAAAATGAAAGCCAGCAACATTGAATTTAAATTACCGCTACCCTCTTATACCATTAATACCCTCACCTACCTGCAGGAAAAAAATCCTAAGCAAAAGTTTTTAATCATAATGGGAAGTGATGGATTTCAAAATCTGCATAAATGGAAAAATGCAGAAGCTATCATTGCTAATTACGCAGTTATCATTTACAAAAGACCGGGGTTTGAAATTACAGAAACACATGAGGCAAATATAACTGTGGTAGATGCTCCACTGCTTGAAATTTCGAGTACGCATATCCGTAAGTTAATAAAGGATAAAAAATCAATTCGTTTTCTTTTACCTGATATTGTAAAAGAAGAAATAGAAAAAAATAATTATTATAAATCATCCTTAGAGAATCCAGCCTAAGAGCAGGCAGCCCACCACAATTATTGGAGCATATATTTTGGTATATCTTAAAAGCAAAAAAGTTGCTATAATAACTGCAAAATTAAAAAGCATATTTAGATCCATATTTTTTAGCGGCATACCCCTTAAAAGATATAGTGCCCCGGCCCACATAACTCCAACCACCACTGCATTAATTCCTTCCAAAGACCTGTAAACTATTACATACTTTTTAAGATATTGCCAAACAGGATAGAAAAATAATACCAGTAAAGCACTGGGAAGAAAGATGGCAATAGTGCCAATAATACAACCAATTAATTGCATGGTATATCCTTCGTCTTTTAATGCCATACCTCCAGTAAATGTTGCTACAGAAAAAACAGGACCAGGTATTGCTCTTACAATTCCATAACCGGTAAGCAAGTCACTTCTTTCTATTTTAATAGTATTGGGATTTTTTTCTATCACCCTTGCAGATTGAGGCCTTGCTACATATTGATCCAGCATCAAAGGGAGTAATACATCACTTCCGCCAAAAACAATACTTCCAAATCTGTAAAAGTTTTCAAACAGATTAAAAGCCTTTTTATGTTCCCATTCCTGTTTTCTGGCCACTTCACTAAATATACCAGCCAATAAAAAAACCAACACAAATAACCAGATATTGTTCCACCTTATTTGCCTTGGTTTTATCTTTTCTTTTTCCGGAATTCTTTTATCGCTTAAATTGGTAGCAATACCTCCGGCAATCAATAATAAAGGAAATATCCATGGCGCTTTGAATAACAAAAAACTGATAACCATGGATACCAACATTATAACCTGTGTTATAAAATTTTTAATGGATATAGAAAACGTTTTTATAGAAGCATAAACCAAAAAACCGATGGCCATTGGCTCTATAAACCTGAGCAAACCAGCAGTTAAATTTTTTGCCGGGTAAACCGTTAATAAAAAAGAAAAAGCCCCCATTAATATACAGGCAGGCAATAACCAAATAATGAGTGTAATCACTGCTAATACTACTCCCCCACGTTTATAACCAATTAAGGTAAGTGTTTGTGTACTGGATGCCCCGGGCAACATTTGGCAAAAGGAATTATATTCCATTAACTCCTCTTCTGTAACATCCCTTCTTTTATTTACAAAAGTTTTAAACATCATACCAAGGTGTCCTTGCGGACCTCCAAACGCAGTAATACTGTACAACAGAACTGCTTTTAAAAAAGGTATATGTCTAATTATATTCAATAAAATAAAATAAAAAAGTCATTCAAAAAACAGCACTATTTTTTTAATCCAATTTCCATCAGCCGTTCATTTAGGTATGCTCCTGCAGTGTTATCTTTATAAGCCTTAGGATGTAAATCATCCACACAACTTTGCAGACATTGTAAACCCATACTGCTTTTTGGATGTAGAAAAAATGGAATTGAAAACCTGCTGGTATGCCATAATTCTTTTTTTGGATTTACAACCCTGTGTGTTGTACTGAGTAATTTATTATTGGTTAACCGCTGAAGCATGTCACCAACATTTACTACAATCTGTTCTGGCAGGGATGTAACAGCAACCCATTCATTTTTTTTAGAAAGAATTTCCAAACCATCTGCAGAGGCACCTACTAATAAAGTAATTAGATTAATATCCTCATGCTGTTCTGCACGTATAGCACTTTTAGGAGTTTGGGTAATGGGCGGATAATGAATAGCCCTTAAAATAGAATTACCATTGTGAATAAAATTATCAAAATAATTTTCAGGTAACCCCAGGTATATTGCGATGGCTCGCAATAAAGCAGCTCCTGATTTTTCAAATGCCCGGTACGCATTTTCAAAAGTTTTATTAAACTCCTCCACATAGTTTACCTGTACGTTATCAGGATATGTTTCTTCATTAAAATTATCCCTGGCTACCTGGCCAAACTGAAAAAACTCTTTTAAATCCGGTGCTTCACTTCCCTTTGCATGTTCTTTACCAAAACTTGTATAACCTCTCTGACCGGCAAGTCCTGCAATTTCATACGTTTTCTTTTGCTCCAGTGGCAAAGAAAAAAATTGCTGAACATATTTATATAAATCTTCAATCAATTCATCTGCAATGCCATGATTTTTTACTGCAACAAAACCTACTTCTTCGTAAGCTTTTCCTAAAGAGTCCACAAATGCTTGTTTTTTTATTGGATCGTTGCTTAGAAATTCTGCAAGATCTACGGTTGGTATTGACATACTTATTTAAAAATAGTTTTATTAATAATATTAATTATAAGCCATATCGTGCACTTATTTCCAACATTCTGTCTATAGGTTTTTTTGCAGCTATTCGCAGTTCTTCATCCATGGTTATTTCCGGTGTTTCATATTTTAAACACAAGTACAATTTTTCCAATGTATTTAATTTCATATACGGACAGTCGTTACATGCACACGCATTATCTGGAGGTGCAGGAATAAAAGTTTTGGTTGGATTTGCCTTTTGCATCTGATGCAGTATACCTGCCTCTGTGGCCACAATAAATTCCTGGCTGCTATCTGTTTGAGAAAACTTTAAAAGACCTGTAGTGCTGCCTATATAGTCTGCAATGGCCAGTATAGGTTCTTCGCATTCAGGATGTGCAATCAATTTTGCATTTGGATGCCGTATTTTTAATTTGGTTATTTTTTCAAGACTAAATATTTCATGCACCATACATGCACCGTTCCATAAAAGCATTTTCCGACCCGTCTGTTTGTTGATATAAGCCCCAAGGTTTCTATCAGGTGCAAAAATGAGGGGTTGATCCTCCGGCAGACTTTCCACGATTTTTTGAGCATTACTGCTTGTGCAGATGATATCACTAAGTGCTTTAATACCTGCGCTGCAGTTGATGTAAGTAATTACCAAATGATCGGGATGTTTATCCTTAAAAATTTTAAACAATGGCGGAGGTGCAGAATCACTCAATGAACAACCCGCTTTTAAATCGGGTAATAAAACTTTTTTACCCGGATTTAGAATTTTAGCCGTTTCAGCCATAAAGTGCACTCCTGCAAAAACGATGATGTCTGCATTGGTAGTGGCAGCATTCTGAGCAAGACCCAGGCTGTCGCCAATATAATCCGCCACATCCTGGATATCGGGCTCCTGGTAATAGTGAGCAAGTATCACTGCATTTTTTTCTTTTTTTAATTTTTCAATTTCTGCAAAGAGATCAAGTGTAGGATCCAGCTCCAAATCCAGGAAGCCTTTTTCCTGTACAGAATTTTTAATTATATCACTGTGTATATCTATCATAATATGTATTAATACTACTTATTTATATAAACCTTATTACTATTAGGGCTGTTAATATGTGGAAATATCCATTTTTTAAAAGCTTGTAAAGTTAATTTTTTTGTTTTATCCACTCATATAAACAGGCTATTAACATATTTATTTACTCTTATATTATTATTATAAATCAGGCCACTCTTCATTTTTAATATTTTATTAAAACTTAATCAACATAGGTTCATAAAAAAAGCAGAGGATAATAATATCGATCATTTTTTTTAAAATCCTGTGAATTGTATCCGCATAAAATGGGTGAAACCTACCCCTTCATGCCCTAAGTTTAAAAAACCTTCATTTTACCATCTAATTACCCACAGGCTTAAAAATGCAAACGTCGGTTTATTAACACAAAAATACGATTACTAACAAACCGTGTGGATAAGCCATTTTCACCCAAAAACTCTCCCTTTCTCTTTTTAGATTTTCATTTGGCTGTAACTAAATAAAGGTATACACATACAATGTTTATCCACAGGATACATATTAAGTGTTAATATCCATTTTTACCCTATTTTTGCCGTCCAAATTTAATTTAATTATCAGATGCAAATTATTCAAAGAATTCGTGATAAAGGTGCAGCTATTACTGTAACTGTTATTGTATTATGCCTTATCGGTTTTATTTTAATGGATTCCAAACAGGGAAACAACCAATTATTTGGTTCAAACACTCAGAGTTTAGGTAAAGTAAATGGCGAAACTATTGAGATAGGTGAATTTAATAAACGTAACAACCAGGCAGAACTTCAGGAAGAACAAAGAAGTGGTCAACGCCCAAGTGGAACTAAGGTAAACGAGCTTAGAGACCAGGTATGGAATCAAATAATTGCCGAAAGGATATTTTTTGCAGAAGCAGAAAAATTGGGTATCGGTTTTTCTCCAGCAGAACTTTCTTCAATATTATTAAGCAGCGAGCCTAATAATCCATTCATGCAACAACAAGGCATGACAGATCCTGCAACAGGAAAACTGGATATTACAAAAGCACAGGAAGCACTACGTAATATTAAGAAACTAAAAGGCGAACAAAGAGAATCCGTTAATACAGAGATTATCAATCCGCTAAAACTTACTTCTATAGTTACCAAATACAGCAGCCTTATTAATGCAGGTGCATATTATCCAAAATGGATGCAGGAAAAAGAAACCGCAGAAGCTAAAAATTTTGCAGAAATTTCTTATGTAGCTATTCCTTATAATGAAATATCTGACAGTGCTGTAAAAGTAACAGATGCAGATATAAATAATTATGTAAAAAAGAATAAAGAATTATTTAAGCAGGATGCCGGCCGAATAATTTCTTACGTAAGCTTTAGTCAGTTGCCAAGCCAGGACGATAGCAATAAAGTAAAAGTGCAAATACAAGAAATAAAAACTTCTTTTATAGCAGATACCAACGCACAGGCATTTGTTGCAAGAAATACTTCTATCATAGATTTTCAGGATACGTATTTACCAAAAGCAAAAATTCAATCAAGTCAAACAGATAGTATTGCTAAACTTCCGGTGGGTGCCGTTTATGGTCCTTACCTGGATGGCGGTTCTTATGTAGTTGCAAAAATGCTGGGCAGCAAACAATTGCCAGACAGTGTTTCTGCCCGTCATATTTTAATACCCACTGTAAATCCTCAAACAGGTGAAATGGTTAATGCAGATACTTCTGCCAAAAAATTAGCCGACAGTATTTTTAATGCCATAAAAGGAGGAGCTGATTTTGCAGCACTGGCTGCAAAATATTCTTCAGATGGAAGTAAAGATAAAGGTGGCGACCTTGGTACTTTTGGTTTTGGTGCAATGGTTCCCGAGTTTAACGATTTTACCTTCAATAAACCAGTAGGTTCTAAAGATGTTGTAAAAACACAGTTTGGATATCATGTAATAGAAATTACCAACCAAAAGAATTTTAGCCCTGCATATAAAATTGCCTTTGTAGCAAAAGAAATTAATTCCAGTGATTTAACGATCAATAATTCGAGCCTCCAGGCCACTAAAGCATCTGCTGTAAAAAATGCTGCAGAATTATCAAAATATGTAGCAGCCAATGGTTTAAAAATGGTGCAAAATCCTACTCCAGTTAAAGAAAATGATTTTAGCCTAGGTGGATTACAGGAAGCTCGTCAATTAGTACGTTGGGCTTTTGATGCTAAAAAAGGAGATGTAAGTGAGCCTTTCAGTATTGGTGATGAATTTGTAGTGGCAGTAGTAGATAAAGTTTTAGAAGAAGGCGTACAGGATGCAGAAACAGCCAGAAGCGGTGCAGAAGCAATTATTAGAAATGAGAAAAAAGCAGCAATCATTAAAACAAAACTGGGCACTGCTCCAACATTGGAAGCTGCAGCGGCAGCTTACAACAAGCAAATACAACAGGCTGGTGCAGATTCTTCCATTACCTTTTCTTCACAAATAATCAACGGTGTGGGTATTGAACCAAAAATGCTGGGAGCTGCATTTAATAAAACATTCCAGGCTAAACCCACTCCTCCATTTGCAGGAACCAGTGCGGTATATGTAATGAAAGTAAACAGTATTAAAACAAAACCTGCCGATGCTCCCGAAATGGCTTCAATGCAGGCTAACAATAGACTGGGTGCTATCCGCAGCCAAACCAATAACTGGTTTGAAGGATTAAGAAAACAAGCTACTATAAAGGATAACCGTAGTAAAATGTTCTAAAAATTTTCCTTAAAACGATACTTCAAGAGCCGGCCCTTTTAAACAGGGCCGGCTTTTTTGTTTTAAATTTGCATCATGAGCGAACCATTTATTAATAAAGTAGCAGAGAGTGGCATCATTACCCTTAACCTGGAAGATTACTATCCAAAAGAAGCCATTAAGCTTTTTGATATGAAAGACTATCTTTTTATGGGGTTGATATTAAAAGAAAAAGATTTCAGGGAAGCGCTAAAAGAAATGGATCTTTCTGTATACAACAATAAAATAGTTGCGCTCACCTGCAGTGCCGATGCTGTGATACCTATTTGGGCTTATATGCTTGTTGCCAGTGCACTGCAACCGGTAGCTAAAGAAATTATTTTTGGTAATGAAGCGGATGCAGTAAAAAATATTTTAGTAAAAAACATTGCATCAATTCCTGTACAGGAATTTGCAGATAAAAGGATCGTGATAAAAGGCTGCGGAGAACTTCCGGTAACAGAATCGGCTTATATTGAAATTACAAAATTGCTTAGACCCATGGCAAAAGCAATTATGTATGGAGAACCATGCAGCACTGTACCCGTTTTTAAAAAACCAGTGGTAAGACCGTAATAAACAAAAAGGGACAATGAATTGCCCCTTTTATTTGTTCATTATATTTTAATACCGTCCCCGGTTTCTGTCATTAAAATCTCTGCCGCCACCGCCACCGCTTCCACCACCACGATTGCCGCCGCCACCTGATGGAGGCCCGCTGCGCTCTTCCGCTTCCTTAATTACAAGGGGTTTTTTGCCCAGGGAAATACCATTCATACTTTCCATGGCATCGGTTCCCTCTGCACGGTCGGGCATTTCCACAAAACCAAAAGCACGGCTTTTGCCTGTTTCTCTGTCAATGGCAACTTTGGCTGATGTAACAGTACCAAATTTTTCAAATATTTCTTCCAGTTCTGCATCATCGAGATCGTAAGGAAGTCCGGCTACAAATAGCTTCATAAAAAGGGTGTTTTTTTGTAAATGTATAAAACTTATCCAAACCTATTTATTATTGTGCAGAATTTATCTTCGGCACGGTCTTTTTATAGGTTTATAAAAATAAAATAAAATCACATGAATAAATTAGTCAGAGGCTTGATTGCAGGTTACGGAGCCAAAAAATTAGGTGGCGGATGCCTGAGTACTATTGTTGTTTTTTTGATCATATGGTGGGCTTTGGGAAGTTGTTAATTCCTCTTTCGGTTATATAATCAAAAAAAGAATGCTGTACTTTTTATAAAAGCAGGGAAAAACGTTTCCCCTGCTTTTATAAATTTATTTTTAATAATCAATAATTTTTAAAGTCATTCCTTTGGTAACGGCTGCATTTCTTAGCATGCCATTCAGGATAGCAAGTTCTTCCATTCTTTTATCAGTCACTTTAAAACTGCGCAGTGCCTGCTCCAGAGTGCTGTTGGCTGTTACGGTTCTTAACCTGATCCTCTCCGGCTTTTTATTAATCTTGGCAGCGTCTGTAAGCCGTTTAAAACTCTGCATTGTGTTGGTAAAATAACCCGAATAATTATTAAAATTTGCAGTAGCAGAAGCTCCCATAATAAGATAAATAACATCTCCATAGTTTATCAGGTATGCTAAGGTTCTTACGGGTTGCTGCTGTTGTTGTTGTGGATCCTGTTTAACATCTGCCAATATTGAAAGTGCACTTAATCCGTTTACTGTTATATCCCTTGATTCAAGCAACTGAAGGTTATTTTGTTGCAGCAAAGCCTGACCAGCTTCCTGTAAAGATTTGCCCGGTGCCAAAGTCATAAACATTAAAGCCTGTCCATCCTGTGGAGCCATTTGCACTCTTTGGGGAGTATTTTGGTATTTCCATGCCTGGGGTACATTAAACTGAAACTTTAGTTCGGGGTGATAAAACACATTATTTTCCAAATATCCCTGGCGGGGATCTTCTCCATACACCAAACCGTCAATTCTCTTCAGGTAGCTATCCCTGTTAATTTGTGGGTTGGTAAGGTTTAATGTTTTTTTCCACTCTTTAGCCAACTTTGCTACCGTCGCATTTCTATCTCCCGGGTTTGGATGGGTAGATAAAAAATCCGGCAACTCTGCCGCACCAGCGGCTTCACTTTGCCTTGATAAAGTATTAAAAAAGCCAGCCATTTGCGTAGCATCATAATTTATTTTAGAAGAATATTCCACGCCCAGGCGGTCACTTTCTCTTTCTGCATCTCTGCCAAATTTTAAGAAAAGTAAACCAAGACCCTGCGAAGCCTGTTCTGCAAATTGCCCCAGCTCTGGTTTAATAATAATACCAGCTATTAATCCTAATTGGCTAAATACCTGTTTGCTTTGCTGTACTACTGTGTGGCGGGCAGCAATATGACCAATCTCATGACCTAGTACGCCGGCAAATTCTGCTTCATTATTAAAGTGCGCCATAATTCCACGGGTAAAATAAACATACCCACCTGGTACGGCAAAGGCGTTTAAAACGTCAGAGTCTACTACCTTGAATTCATACTTAAGTTGTGGCCTGTGAGAAATAGCGGCCATTGCTTTTCCTTTTTCCGTAATAAAAGCCTGTATCGCTTTATCGTCATACAAACCATATTGTGCCACAATCTGTGGATCTGCCTCCTGGCCCATGGCTATTTCCTGGGCTTCGCTCATCAATACCAATTGTTTTTTTCCGGTTACGGGATTGCGGGCGCATGTGTTTAATAAGAATAAAAATGCCAGCAGGCTGATATTAGATGCAAAACGTTTCATGATAAGAATTTTTTAAGCATAAATTTAAAGTATAGAAAAATAGATCATATATGTTATGATACAATTTTTGTTCCCGAAATTAATTTATAGAATAAAAAACAACAGTTAAGGGAAAGAGGGAAATTCAGCATCTAGTTTTTTCAACATCATTAGATTTTTTTTGGCCTCCTTTAAATGCCGCCCGCCCTCTTTAAAACCCCAATACTTAATTCCTTGTTTGTAATTAAACCTGGATATCTTAAAGAGCATTTTCCAATGATGAAGAATGATAACAATGGCTTTAAAAAGCGAATAGTTATTGCCGGTAATATGTTGTATACCTGCACCCGCTCCATTAAATTCAAGAATATAAAAATCTTTTCCTTCTTTGAGAGAATCAACAGAAGCACATTTTATATCATACCTGCCATAAAAAAAATTACCTGAGTATAGACTCCAGTCGTCTAATAAAACCCTCAGTTTTTCATTTATTTCATGATCAATACCCTCTATCATTCCAGCCTGGCTCCTGTTGCTGGTAACAGATAAATTATAAATGGTACCATTTGGCACAATCTGATCTAACTGTTCTCTGTTCCTGAAAATCATGTCTTCCTTTTTAAAACGTACATGATCGTTTGCCTCAATAAGCTCAAGCAAGGTACACCTGCCATCACCGGTAACATATGCCGGTTGTTTTTTTAGCAAGCCAGATATAGTCCCCTTTTTTTCATTGGGCATGCGGTAATAAAAAGCAGAAACCTCTATAGGAAAATCTACAAGGGTTTGAACGATATAATCAATGGGTATGCTGTGGTGATATTTTTGTAATTGTTCTGGTTTTGAAATTTTACGAACCATAAACCCCATCATTCCTATATTGGGTTTTACAATAAAAGGATATTGAAAACCTGCATCCATTACCTGTTTTTCTGCCGCTTCAAAAGGTATTGCGGCAGCAATATAAATAGTTTGTGGATAAGAGCCTGGTGGCAACTGTTCATACATTTCTTTTTTTCCTTCGCCTTCAAAACCGCCAAAAGTGAGCGTAGGATTGGATGGGGTAAAAAACCATGGTGTTCCGGATCGTAAGCAATACCATATCCACACAGGGGTTAGCGGAATATATTTAGCATGATGATGCCATGTTTCCCAATGTGTAACCCGGTATAGGATATCTTTTAAATTCATTAACGCCAAAATTAAGAAGGATTTTCTCTGGTTGTAACGATATTTGTAAAACCACGATTAATAAAAATATTTTAACGGGTTTATTCTTAAAAAAATATTACACATGAAAAAAATAATTTACATAATATTGATGGCATCTTTTATGGCATGTAATACAAAAGAAAAAGAACCAGAAAACATAACAATACTGGAGCAGGAAACAGACAGTGTTGTTGTGGAGGAAACAAAACTCAGCTTTAACCCGGAGAGCAAACTGTATGTGTGGAAGAGCTCTCCTGATTATACCAAAACAAAAAATCCGCAATTAAGTAATAACATGCTTAATGCAGACAGTCTTATAAAAGGACTGAATGAACTGAATGAAAATGTATTGCTGCAAAAAATTAAGATAAGCGGAGATACTGTTTATACCGAGATAAAAAACAGCCAATTTCTTACAGAAAGTATGGGCAGTACCGGGGCAGAAATGTATGTGGCCGATGTGGTTTTAAATTTAACGGAAGTGCCCGGAATAAAATATGTAAACATCCAGCTTGTAGAAGGCAGCCATATGCAGCCCGGCACATGGGCTAAAGACAATTTTAAAAAATTTAAACCTATAAATTAAATTTTCGGATGATTTCTTATAATCCAAAAGAATGGTTCACTTTTATTTTTCGTTTTCATAAGGCAGATACTTTTCGCAAACTGGCACCGCTACTGCTTTTCATAAGTATATATAGTGGAGTAATTGCCTGGCTGGAACTGGAGTATTGGCAACTCAGCGAAGTGAGTAAAGTGAAAAATATTCCGCTCATGCACGGCCTGCTCGGGTTCGCCATTTCTATGCTGTTGGTTTTTCGTACCAATACGGCTTACGACCGCTGGTGGGAAGGCAGAAAATTATGGGGAGCATTAACCAATAACAGCCGAAACCTGGCGCTTAAACTTGCGGCCATACTTCCAAAACATGAAATAGAGCAGCGTAATTTTTTTAAGAAAATTATTCCGGCTTATGCGCAGGCATTACATATCCATCTGCACAAAGAAAAAACCAGGCTTTCTTTATTTGATGATAAAGAACACGGGCATTTATTAAAGGATATAGATGACGATAAGCATGTGCCCAACCAACTGGCATTGCTAATGTATAAACATATACACCAGTTGCAGGAGCAAGGCAGCATTAAAGCAGAACACCTCTATTATCTTAATGGCGAGTTACAATCATTTACTGATATATGCGGCGGTTGCGAAAGAATAAAAAACACCCCCATTCCTTTTTCATACAGTGTGTTTATTAAAAAATTTATTTTCTTCTATATTATGACATTGCCCTTTGGTTATGTGTTTAGCATGGGGTATTACGTAATACCGGTAGTAGCTTTTGTTTTTTATGTATTAGCCAGCCTGGAACTGATAGCAGAGGAAATTGAAGATCCTTTTGGTGGCGATGAAAATGATGTTCCTACCGAAAAAATAGCACAGAATATCCATAAACATGTATGGGAGATTTTGTAAAAATATTTTCACTTTTTTCCACTCAAATTTTATTGCAGCCAATCAGGGGAATAATTGCAGGTTGCACACCTGCATCTCTGCCCTGATATTTCTATCTTTGCAACCATTAATTTTTTTCTATGTTCAATAAACGAATTAAAATAAAAGCATTGTTGCAAAACGATGAAACAGGTTACGAAACTACCGTAATGGGATGGGTGCGTACGTTTCGCAACAACCAGTTTATAGCCCTTAATGATGGCAGTACCAATAACAATCTGCAGGTAATGGCGGCCCTTGGCCTCCTGGACGAAACAACCCTTAAACGCATTACCACAGGCGCTTGTATTAAAGCAACCGGTAAAGTGATTCCATCTTTAGGCAAGGGTCAAAAGGTAGAGTTACAAGCCAGCGCCATAGAAATACTGGGAGATAGTGATGCAGAAAAATTTCCGCTGCAACCTAAAAAACATAGCCTTGAATTTTTAAGAGAAATTGCCCACCTGCGTTTTCGCACCAATACTTTTGGAGCCATTTTCCGGGTAAGGCATTCACTTGCTTTTGCCATTCACCAGTTTTATAACGATCGAGGGTTTGTATATATGCACACGCCCATCATCACAGGCAGCGATGCAGAAGGTGCTGGCGAAATGTTCCAGGTAACCACATTATCATTAAATGGAACTGCCCCCAAAAATGAAGATGGTAGCATCAACTTTAAAGAAGATTTTTTTGGCCGCAGTACAAACCTCACCGTTAGTGGTCAGTTGGAAGGTGAGTTAGCTGCAATGGCCTTCAGTGATATTTATACTTTTGGACCCACGTTTAGGGCAGAGAACAGCAATACCACCCGCCACCTTGCAGAGTTCTGGATGATAGAACCAGAAGTAGCTTTTGCCGACCTGGAAGATAATATGAACCTTGCAGAAGATTTTATCAAGTATATTATCAAATATGCTATGGAACATAACAAAGAAGACCTGGAGTTTCTGGCACAACGCCTGGCAGAGGAAGAAAAATCAAAACCCCAGATAGACCGAAGCGAAATGGGTCTGTTGGAAAAACTGGAATTTGTAGTAAATAATGATTTTGAGCGGCTCACTTACACCGAAGCGATTGAAATTTTAAGGGAAAGCAATCATAATAAGAAAAAGAAATTTCAATACCTCATTGAAGGTTGGGGCACAGACTTGCAGAGCGAGCACGAACGCTACCTGGTAGAAAAACATTTTAAAAAACCGGTGATACTTACAGATTATCCAAAAAACATAAAGTCTTTTTACATGCGGCAGAATGATGATGGAAAAACGGTAGCAGCCATGGATATACTGGCTCCGGGTATTGGAGAAATTGTAGGCGGATCTCAGCGGGAAGAAAGAATGGATAAACTGTTGGAGCGAATGAAAGAAATGAATATCCCGGCCGAAGAGTTAGACTGGTACCTCGATACCCGCAGGTTTGGCAGTTGCCCGCATGCAGGTTTTGGACTTGGCTTTGAAAGACTTGTTTTATTTGTTACCGGTATGACCAACATAAGAGACGTTATTCCTTTTCCAAGGTTTCCAAAAAGTGCTGCATTTTAAAGAAAGCAAATTTATTTTTATAAAACTCTCTGTTAAAAATACAGGGAGTTTTTTTGCAACAAACAAAAGTGGCGATAATATTATACCAAACGGCTTTAGGCCAATATGTGCTGACTGAAATTTTTTATAGCTCTTGTGTGGCAGGTTTTAATAAATGCCGGCTTGTGCCGGAGTATTTCGGTATAGAAAAGTATAGGACTATTTTATAAATCAAATCGGCAATATTAATAATCATCGTTATATTGTTGTAAAAATTTTATTATGAAAAAAATCTCATCAGCATTTACACTTCTTTCTGCACTGTTTTTGTTTTCCTGCGATGCCAGGGTAGAAACCACTACTGCAGCATCTTTTAACCTCGACTCTGCAAAGGCACAAATAGCCAGCAGCAACGAAAGTTTTGGTAAAGCATGGGCAACCGGCGATAGTACTTCTTTTGCAAGTCGCTACACTCCCGATGGATGCATTAATCCGCCCAATATGCCCCGCATGTGTGGCACAGCAGCTATCACAGCTTTTTTTAACGGAGGCTTTGCCATGGGTGTGAGAAACGTAAAACTTACAACAGAAGAAGTAACGGGAAGCGCAGAAGTAGTGGCAGAAACAGGAAAGTACGCCATGTTGGACAGTGCAGGTAATACCCTGGAAAAAGGAAAGTTTATCGTTTTATGGAAAGAACAAAACGGGGTATGGAAAATGCATAAGGATGTATGGAACAGTGATGATGCGCCGGCAGCAGCAGCTCCTTCAAAATAAATTCAACCAGTTTATAAAAAAAGCCGCCATTAATTTGCGGCTTTTTTTATGTACCATCCATTCATTATTAATTAAATTTACTTTTTTCAACCAATCAATATGTCTGCAAAAAAATACCTTGAATATATACTCAATCCGATGGAGCTGCTGCGTACCCAAAAAGTACTGAACGTTAATCCTACTATTATACCAGAAAGAAAAGAGGCAAAAACTTCTATCACGCTGTATGAATACACAAATGAAAAAGTAGAAGCTTTTGTAATGAAAGAAGTGGGCGACTGTTTTTCTTTTTTAAACTCCCCTTCCAATACCTGGATAAACGTGGATGGACTTAAAAAAGAAGATGTAGATATTCTCTGTGCACATTATGGCATTCATCCATTGATTGTAGAAGATATTTTAAGTGTTGGCCAGCGGCCAAAGATGGATGAAATAAACGGACTGCTTTTCTGCATTTTAAACATGTTGTACTTTAATCAGGAAAATTCATCGGTAGAAACAGAGCAGGTAAGCATTATCCTGGGAAAAAATTTTTTAATCAGTTTCCAGGAAGATGCCAGCAGGGATGTGTTTAACCCGGTAAGGGATAAATTAAAAATTTCTGGTAGTAAAGTGCGTATTTCCGGCTCCGATTTTTTATACTATATCCTGATAGATATGATCGTGGATAATTATTATTTGGTGATGGAACAACTGGGCGACCGGATAGAAATGCTGGAAGAAGATATCATCCGGCATCCCAACAACAGGAGCCTGGCTAAAATAAATATGCTGCGCAAAGAGATGATCGTTTTAAAAAGAAATGTGGGCCCGGTAAGGGAATTGGTAAATGGCATACTTAGAAGTGAAAGCGATTTGATTGAAGAGCGTACAGAAAAATATTTTAAAGATGTGTACGATCATATTGTGCAGGCGCACGACCTGGCAGATAACTACCGGGATATGATGATGAACCTGCAGGATTTATACCTGAGTAATGTAAATTTAAAACTGAATGAAGTGATGAAAGTGATGGCCATTGTAACCTGCCTGCTGGCACCGGCTACGGTTATTGGTGGCATTTTTGGGATGAACTTTGATCGCATACCGCTTCTGCATAACCAATGGGGATTTTTTATTTCAGTAGGTATTATGCTCATTATTCCTGTGTGGATGATTATTATTTTTAAAAAAAGAGGGTGGTTTTAGAAGCCCTCTCCCACAACTTTTGTGTTTTTTAATTTTATTTATTGAAGCTGGCAAAAAGCCTTGCTGGATTGTCTGGAGCTTCATGGGCTTCATACTTACCGAAATAAGATTAATGGCGGTTGTCTTCTCGTATAAATTGCATGACTTTATATACACAAATACTAACCTGTATTTAGGTATAAACATTGTGTGTATAAAATGGTTTATTGAGAAGTTTTTTACAAACGGTCGTTGCAGGATATGTTGCAAAAAATCAGAATCAGACTGAAAAACTTTTGTTTTAACTAATTTTGAACGAAACTGATTTACACTAATAAACCTGACTCAAAAATATGAACATCAACAAAAATCCTTTTAAGAAAATTTCTGATGACAGAATATTTATAATTGATTGTTATACGGAGATGTTATCCCGGATTAACGAACCAGAAATCATTTCACTAATAAATAATACTTCACAAGAGTTTGCATTAGAGGAAAATGACATTTCCAGCGAAAAGATATTCCAATCCTTTAGTATTTATTTTCAACTGATGACGATGGTTGAAGAAAATGCAGCTACACAGTACCGCAGAAAAATGGCAAACGAAGAAGATCTTACTTCAATTAGAGGGTCCTGGGCAGAGGCATTTAAAATATGGAAGGAT
>JBBRFX010000039.1:0-25907 GCA_038241275.1 Chitinophagales bacterium | reverse complement strand
AGTTAACTGTATCTATTAAAGATGGCAAAGTAATGATCAACGGAGCAAATGTAACTGCTGCAGATCTTACCGGAAGTAACGGTGTAGTACATGTAATTGATGCAGTATTGATGCCAAAAAAATAATTACATTCTTTAGCAATTTATTTAAATTATAATAATGGGAGTAGCTTTTGCTACTCCCATTATTAGTTGAAAAGCAGTTGTTGAGGAAAACCAAAATATTATGGTAACCGCCTGCCTGGTTGTAATTAAAAATAAAGTAACTGATTTCAAAAATTACCGGATGAATCAGTTACTTTATGCATATTTACATTATTCAAATAATTTTTTCTCCTTTAGTGAATGATATAGCTATTTAAAAAGTTGTGTAAGCGCTCCGAAAAAAAATCAAAACATAAGCAGAAATCTTTTTTTGTCATTTAATGTTTAATTTAGTCGCTCACTTATTATTTTTTTAAATGACAGGTTCAGCATTGTATATCTATGTGGCTTTAATCACACTGGCTGCTATTGCCCTGGTGGTTTTAATTTTAAAAACGTCGGCCAAAAACCGGCAGTTGTCTCCAATTGCAGGTTTATCTTTTGTGATCCTGTTAGCAGGAATTGTTTTTGGCGATGAGCAATGGCTTGGATATGGATTAATGGCAGTGGGTATATCATTGGCAGTATTAGCCATCACCAGGATTAACATACAGAAAAGAAAAAAATAATTTACCTGTTACAGCTTTTATAACATACTTTTTTTTTTAGAACTGTATGGTAAGAAACAACGCTTAATTCTACTTCCATTTTAAAACAGGGTAGTGTTAGTTATTCATTCACAATAGCCTTTTATTTTTGTGCAAGGCTTGCAGCAAAAGGCAAAGAAATTTAAAAACTTCTGTTTTTTAGAAAGTTTAATATTTAATTACTTTAGTCTACAAATATTTACTCATACAGTTTATTATATATATAGCTTATTTAGATATTTAATGATAATATTTGACTAAAATATATTTAATAAATAGAACAATTTAATAACAATCTCTACGTTGTTCATACTGTTAAGAGTTCTATCCAAATATCCTTAAAAACATTTTATGAGCAAATGGCTTGCATTACGCTTTTGCCTGGCAGCAATATTTGCTTTTTCAGCATTCATACCTAAAGCCCAATTATCAGCACAATTTAGTGCAACACCCATTTCAGGATGTACGCCCCTTGTGGTTAGTTTTCAGGATCAGTCTGTCGGCAGCCCCACTCAATGGAGATGGGATCTTGGAAACAGTACCATTTCTTTTTTGCAAAACCCTGTTGCCACTTATTTTAATCCCGGAGTATATTCAATAAAACTGGTTGTACAAAATGCTTCTGGTATAGATTCAATTATCAAGACACAGTATATCACCGTTTATGCTTTGCCATCTGTAAATTTTTCTGCCTCCACTTTATCAGGATGTTTTCCCTTACCGGTTCAGTTTACTAATGCAAGCACAGCCGGCAGTGGTACAATCAGCAGTTATTTATGGGATTTTGGCGATGGCAATTCTTCTGCATTACCAAACCCTACACATATTTATACCGCTTCAGGAACATTCAATGTTTCTTTGCAGATAGTCAATTCCAACGGTTGTAGTAAAACGCTTACCCGTACCAATTATATTAATATTTCCAACGGGGTTCAGGCAATTTTTACTAACAGTGCGCCATCCAGTTGTTTGGCACCGGCATCCATTACATTTCAAAACCAATCTACCGGTACGGGTATCCTTACTTATCTATGGAATTTTGGAGATGGAACTACTGATACACAAACTAATCCAACTCATAATTATAGTGCTGCCGGAAGTTATACCGTACAGCTCATCGTGGTAAACAGCAGTGGTTGCAGGGATACTGCCATCCAGGCATCGGCAGTAAATATTGGTATGATTCAGGCTGATTTTACTGTGCCTGCAAATAACTGTGCCGGCTCTGCAATTAGTTTTATTAATACCTCTACGCCTTCACCTGATTCTGTAATTTGGTCCTTTGGCGATGCAACCGGATCTAACATCCTTAGCCCTGTAAAAATTTTTACAACTGCAGGAAATTACCAGGTAAAACTGGTAAGCTATTTTGGTATTTGTAAAGATTCGGTTATTAAAAATGTACTGGTTAATGCTAAACCAATATCAGCTTTTAGTGGAAGTCCATTAGTCTCCTGCAAGGCTCCACTTACTGTAAATTTTAGCAATACAAGTAATGCAGCCATTACCTATTCATGGGATTTTGGTGATGGTAACAGTTCTACCAATGCTACTCCATCACATACATATGCAGCACCGGGATTTTATACAGTTACGCTTATATCTACCAGTGCTAGCGGATGTACGGATACGCTTGTAAAAACCGATTTTGTAAAGATTAAATTGCCCCAGGCCAGCATTAATAATTTGCCCCAAAAGGGATGTGCACCATTTAGCTGGACCTTTGCTGCCGCAATAAACAGTGTAGATCCGGCAACCGCTTATCTCTGGAATTTTGGCGATGGTACTACTTCTGCTGCAGCCAACCCATCCCATACTTTTGCTGCAGGTATTTATGATATACAATTAATTGTTACTACCGCAGGTGGTTGTAAGGATACCGTAATAGTGCCGGCGGGTATAAAATCTTCTTTAAAACCTGTTGCCAATTTTACAGCAACTCCAAGAGATGTTTGTGCATTTAATCCTGTAAATTTTACAGACCAATCTACCGGCACTCTTACCCATTGGCAATGGTCCTTTGGTGATGGTGGTCACTCAGGCGTACAAAATCCTTCGCATATTTACGAGGATACCGGTTACTTTAATGTTCAGCTTATTGTTGGTAATGATGGTTGCTATGATACATTGAAAATGCTGAATTATATCCATGTAAATCCGCCTATTGCCAATTTTAGTATATCACTTAACTGCGACCAGCCATTTATAAGAATTTTTACAGATGCTTCTATTGGAGCTGATGTTTATACCTGGGATTTTGGAGATGGAAATACTTCCACATTAGTAAGTCCTGTTCATACTTATGCCGGTACCGGAAATTATATTGTAAAGTTAACGGTACGAAATACTACAACGGGTTGTGAGCATACTAAAACCGATCATGTGGTTATTGCTGATGAACAGGCGAATTTTACAGCCAATAACCTGGAAATTTGTAAAAGATCTTCTTCCACATTTAATGCTGCGATAAATGACAGTACCGGAATTGTAAATTTTGAATGGGATTTTGGCGATGGAACAACTGCCACCGGAAATCCGGTATCACATAGTTACCTAATGGCAGGATCTTTTCCTGTACAACTGATTATTACAGATGCTGCAGGTTGTAAGGATACGATAGTAAAACCAAATTTTATCCTGGTAAATGGCCCTGCTGCAAATTTTACTTCTTCCGTGCCCGGAAGCTGTTTATTAACCTCCATTACATATAATGATTTATCTGTAACGGATGGTACACATGCTATACAGCAATGGATTTGGAGTTATGGAGATGGCATTTCAGATACACTTATTGCACCGCCATTTTCTCATACTTATAACAACCAGGGATCTTTTAGTGTTTCATTACAGGTAACGGATGCGGCAGGATGTACAGATAGTATTTTCAAAGAAAATATCCTGGTTATTTCTACACCGGTGGCCAACTTTGCAGCATTGGATACTGTTTCATGTCCATCAAACCCCATTCAATTTACCAATAGTTCTACCGGGCCAGGGCTTATTTATGTTTGGAATTTTGGTGATGGCAATGCCAGTAATTTAATCAATCCCACTCATGCATATTTAAGTGATGGTATTTATACAGTTCAATTAAATATAACTGATATGTATGGATGTACCGATCAGATTATAAGGAATCAGTATATTAAAATCCTGACACCGGTGGCCAGTTTTACGGTGAGTGATTCTGCAAGCACATGCCCGCCACTTATTGTTCAGTTTACCAATACTTCCACCAATCAATCAACTTATAACTGGGATTTTGGAGATGATAATTTCTCCTCAGCAATCAGTCCTACTCATTTTTATAATACAGCAGGAACATTTATTGCCAAACTTACAATTACCGGACCCGGAGGGTGCACTTCTGTAAAAACAAAAACAATAAAAATAAGAGGTCCCAAGGGTTCTTTTACTTACAATAATTTTACAGGATGTAAACCACTTACTGTAAACTTTAGAGCAACCACACAGGACAGAACTACTTTTATCTGGGATTTTAATGACGGTACCACAATTATTACCAATGATTCTATCGTATCTCATACCTATACCGTTGCCGGAATTTATCTGCCTAAAATGATTATAAAAGATGCGGCAGGTTGCACCGTACCTATCAGGGGCCTGGATACTATTATAGTTAGCGGCGTTAAGGCAGCTTTTTCGGCAGATAAATTATTGCTTTGCAGCAGTGGCTCAGTAAGTTTTACAAATGCCACTTTAAGTAATGATTTTATTACAGGTTATTTATGGGATTTTGGTGATGGAACAACCTCCACGTTGGTTTCTCCTACTCATTTTTATGCAGGCGAAGGAATATTCACCACTAAACTTTCTGTTATCACTTCTATGGGTTGCATTGATACTTTAAGTGCGCTCACACCTGTTACAGTTGTAAAGACACCTTCCATTGGAGTAACGCAATCAGCCAATGGATGCATACCGGTTACTATCAATCTTGCAGGCACATTGCTCAATGCAGATACATCTGCCATTAACTGGCAATGGACAATTAGTGACGGACGCACTGCCAGCGGTAAAATATTAAATCCACTTTTGTTTGCCAATGCAGGAAATTATAATGCCACTTTAATTGCTACCAACAGCAATGGTTGTAAAGACACTGTAAATGCTTTAATAGAAGCTTACCCCTTACCTGTTGTAAATGCAGGAGCAGATATTATGATTTGTAAAGGTATTGGCCAAACACTTAATGCAAGCGGTGCTGCCAGTTATGCCTGGTCGCCGGCTACCGGCCTAAGTTGCACCAATTGTGCATCACCGGTAGCCAATCCACTTATAAAAACAAAATATATTGTTACAGGTACTTCCGGCAAAGGATGTAAGAATATAGATTCAATAATTGTGTCTGTTAAGTTTCCATTTAATTTGCAGCAAAGTGCCGGGGATACTTTGTGTATGGGTGAGTCTGCTATTCTTTCTGCATCCGGCGCTGCAACTTACGCCTGGAGCCCATCAGCAGGGTTAAGCAGCACCACAAATGCTACCGTTACGGCAAGACCAACCGTTACTACCAATTACAGGTTAATTGGCACTGATAGTATCGGATGTTTTAGGGATACTGCGTATTTTCCTGTAAAAGTTTATCCTATTCCAACAGTGAATGCAGGGGCAGATACCACGATTAATGTGGGAAAGATGATAACACTTACTCCGATTATTTCTGCAGATGTAAACAATGTGATATGGTCACCAACGGGCAGTATATTCCGTAGTAGCTATCCTTCTATTGATATCAAACCAATACAAACCACTCAATACAAAGTGGAAGTTTTTAACAGAGGTGGTTGTACTGCAATAGATAATTTAACGGTGTCGGTTTTATGCAACGGAGCCAATGTTTTTATACCTAATACTTTTTCGCCCAATGGGGATGGAATGAATGAGATATTTTATCCAAGAGGAACTGGTTTATTCAGTATTAAATCGGTCAGGGTTTTTAACCGCTGGGGAGAATTGGTGTATGAAAGAAATAATATAAAAGCAAATGATGCCAACAGCGGATGGGATGGCAGCTTTAAGGGACAAAAACTTGCATCGGACGTATTTATCTATGTATTTGAAATCATTTGCGATAATAATACAGTACTGGTTTATAAAGGAGATATCGCATTAATAAGATAACAGGTTGTTACTAACATTTTAAAATATAAAATCAAATAATGAGTTTATAAAATCAATACACATCAGCTTCTGTCATATCCAATTTAAGTCACATGAAACCAAATTTATTCTACATATTTTTTACAGTATGTTCTTTACTGAGCATCAATATAAATGCACAGGACATCCATTTTTCTCAAATGTTTGAAACACCATTGCTGCGCAATCCTGCATTGGCTGGTATTTTTGCCGGTGATATCAGGGTTCAAACAGTTTACCGGTCTCAATATAATTCTGTGGCCAATGCTTATCAAACCGGATCAGCCAACATTGAATATAAAATGCCTGTAGGAAATACAGACGATTTTTTAACCGTTGGTGGTCAGATTTTGTATGATAGGGCAGGAACAGTGGCGCTTACTTCTACTCATATTTTGCCCACCATTAATTACCATAAATCCTTAAGTGACGAACGGAATATGTATCTATCACTTGGTACCATGGGTGGATGGGTGCAACGCAGGGTTGATCGCAGCAAGATGACTACCAACAACCAGTTTGATGGAAACTCTTACGACGGAACAGCCAATAATGGAGAAACTTTTCCCAATTCTTCTTACTCTTATTTTGATGGTAGTGTGGGCGCAAGTTTTAATTCGCAGATAGGACCAACAGGGGATAACAATATGTATATGGGTGTTGCTTACCATCATTTTAATAAAGCAAAAAATTTAAATTTTTATACAGCCAGCAATATAGAAATGACCCCTAAATGGGTAGCATCTGCGGGTATCCGTATGAATACATCAGACTATCAATATTTTACCATTGAGGCTGATTATACCACGCAGGGGGCTTATCGGGAAATACTTGGCGGTGTACTTTTTTCTGCAAAATTAGATTATCCCGATGAACCAAAATATATCGTACATGGCGGTGCCTATCTTCGTTTAAATGATGCAATCATTCCTGTTGCTAAATTAGAAGTGAGACCTCTGTCTATTGCTTTAAGTTATGATATCAATATTTCCGGACTTAAAGATGTTAGTTATGGCAAGGGGGGATTTGAGTTGTCGCTCACTTACCAGAAATTTTTAGACAGGGAAAACAGTGCAAAAAATTCATTACGTTGTCCTAAATTCTAAACTGAATACATAAACGCTCAGTGGGTAATTTTGATCCCTTTATTTTAGTGTAACATTTATACGAAACAGAAAGCGCAAAGGTTTTCTGTTTTTTTTTGTATTGATAGAAATAAAACTTCCATGAGCCAGTCTCCTATGACGTGGAAAAATTTCTACACTTAAATATTTTTTGCAACTATACTTCGGTATAAAATGTACAGGTACCCAGGTGGCATGATATTAGAACATAATCTTGTCTTTTCAATGATAAATTATTAATTGTTTAAACAAACGTTATGGAACAAAAAACAAAAAAGACGCCTTTAAAAAAAGTAGCAGCAAAAAAAGTTGTTGCAAAAAAAGATGCAGCCAAACAATTGGAAGATCTTTTTGAAGATGGATTGAAAGATATTTATTGGGCAGAAAAAGCACTGACTAAGGCTTTACCAAAAATGGGTAAAAATGCCAGTTCTCCAAAATTAAAACAAGCAATTGCCGATCACCTTGTTCAAACAAATGAGCATATATCAAGGCTTGAAAAGATTTTTAGCACTCTTGGAAAAAAGGCCGTAGCAAAAAAATGTGATGCCATGGAAGGATTATTAAAAGAAGGACAGGGCGTAATGGAAGAAACAGCGCCCGGTGATGTAAGAGATGCTGGTATCATTGGATCTGCACAAAAAGTAGAGCATTATGAAATTGCAACCTATGGTACTTTGGCTGCATTTGCAAAAGTGCTGGGAGAAAAAGAAGCCTTAAATCATCTTTTAAAAACGTTGGATGAAGAAAAAAAATGCGATGAACTTTTAACCAGTATTGCCGATACCGAATTGAATACAGCAGCAATAAAATAGTAATACCGTATATTAAACCGTTTGGTTTAAAATATTTATTTTTTAAAAAAGGTTTGTCCATATAAAACAGGACAAACCTTTTTTTTAAATAATTAAAAAACAGTCACACTGTTTGTGAAATAACAAAAGGCAATCAGCCATTGTGTTGTATAAAAAAATCATACAATATTTTTAATACCCATGCTGCAACTTCCCTCCCAAAACGGCTCAACAACAATATTACCAGCATTAATGCAATTGTAAATTCTGCCATTTTTTTTACATTATAATGGTTTGTAACCATGCTAAAATTTTAACTGCCTGCAATTGTACTTTTGAATTCAGCCTTTGTATCTTTTGAATTTTGATCAATCAAAATTTCGCTGTGATACAAAATGGTTGCATTTACAGAATTGGAAATAAGACAATATTTATGCGTTTTTTCCAGGGCCAGATGGGCTTTTTGGCTAAGGCTTTCATTTGCGATATACACTTTGGGATATAGATTGATATTTGTGAATTTATACTTGCCTTCTATTATTTCAATTTGGCCAATTGCATTACACTCCAGGTTAGTAATATCAAAATGTATTTTTTTGGAAAACGCCAGGTAAGTTGTCATAAAGCAACTGCTGATTGAACTTAGAAATAAATGTTCCGGTGTCCATGGTTTTCCTTCTCCACCAAATTCCGGTGGTGTGGCCACATGAACAGAACCCTCTGCATCTTTTGCTGTTAGCACGCCCCTGGTATCTGCAAGCCAGTTAAGTTTTACTTCAAAGAAAATTTGCCCGTCTGTTTTGCCAGTCATAATATAGTTTTTAAATAACAAAACTATTTCGTGCCGGCAGGCATAGCAATGATTTAAGACATCCATTTTAATGATCATTCTCATTTATCAAAGGGTATAATTAGATCCTGGATTTTTCCCGATGATGTATATATCAAAAACATGAGAAAATGCCGTAACAGATCATCAGCATTTTTTGTAAGAAAACTAATAGAATTATTATTTTTTGGTGAGTAAATTAATATTATAGCAGCCTGCCATGTGAAAAAAAGTACCCTAATGTGGTGAATGTTCTACAATTAAATATGCATAGAGCACATAACCTTACTTAAATATAAATAAAATAAAATCACTATGCTGCAGCAACAGTTTTATAAAATTGTAGTACTATAATCTGAAGTTACATCCCGAATTAAATAGGAATTGGTTTTGAAAAGTTCTTCCAAGAATTGTAGCATATCATTTGATCACTTCCTCATCTAAACCTACATATTATGGCAAAGAAATATTCAAAACCAACAACAGCGGATAAAAAATTACAGGACCTGCAACCAGACATTGAAAATGGGCAGGACCAGTTTTTAACCACAAACCAGGGACTTAAAATAAATGACGACCAAAATTCTTTAAAAGCAGGGGAGCGGGGTGCCACTCTTTTAGAAGATTTTATTCTGAGAGAAAAAATAACCCATTTCGATCATGAACGTATTCCTGAAAGAATTGTACACGCCAGGGGGTCTGCAGCACATGGTGTTTTTGAGTTGTATGAATCGATGGCTAAATATACCAAGGCTGGTTTTTTACAAAATCCGGGCTCAAAAACCCCGGTATTTGTGCGGTTTTCTACAGTGGCAGGTTTCCGTGGTTCTACCGACCTGGCAAGGGATGTAAGAGGTTTTGCTGTAAAATTTTATACAGATGAGGGTAATTATGATTTGGTAGGAAATAATATGCCGGTATTTTTTATACAGGATGCCATCAAATTTCCTGATCTCATTCATGCAGTAAAACCAGAGCCCCATAACGAAATGCCGCAGGCTGCCTCTGCGCATGATACTTTTTGGGACTTCATTTCTTTAATGCCCGAAAGTATGCATATGATTATGTGGGCCATGAGCGATCGTGCTATTCCACGAAGTTTAAGAATGATGGAAGGATTTGGTGTGCATACGTTTAAATTTATAAATGAAGCAGGAAAATCTTCTTTCGTAAAATTTCATTGGAAACCATTGTTGGGCGTATATGCTGTTGCATGGGATGAAGCCACCCGTATATCAGGTAAAGATTCAGACTTTCACCGGAGAGATTTGTGGGAAGCTATAGATAGTGGTGCTTTTCCTGAATGGGAACTGGGTGTACAAATCATTGATGAAAAAGATGAAAATAAATTTCCTTTCGATTTACTGGATCCCACCAAACTGGTACCGGAAGAAATGGTACCTGTAAAAATAATTGGCAAGATGACCCTGAACCGAAATCCTGAAAATTTCTTTGCAGAAACGGAACAGGTAGCTTTTCACCCGGGGCATTTGGTGCCGGGCATTGATTTTAGCAATGATCCATTATTGCAGGGCAGGTTATTTTCTTATACCGATACACAATTATCCAGGCTGGGCAGTGCCAATTTTCATGAGTTGCCCATTAACCGTTCTGTAAATCCGGTACATAATAATCAGCGGGATGGTCATATGCGCCAGCAGATAAACAGTGGCATTGCATCTTATCAACCCAACAGTATTGGAGGTGGTTGCCCATTTCAGGCCAAACAGTCGGAAGGTGGATTTACCAGCCATGAAGAAAGAATTGATGCAAAAAAAATCAGGGCAAGAAGCCAGAGTTTCTTTGATCATTTTAGCCAGGCTACATTATTTTTCAATAGCCAGAGCGAAGCAGAAAAATCACATTTAACAGATGCCCTTCGTTTTGAATTGAGCAAAGTAACCATTCCGGCTATCAGGCAAAGAATGGTTGGTTTGCTTACGCAGGTAGATAAAACCCTTGCCGCCAATGTTGCAGATGCTTTGGGAATAAAAGTGCCGGCCGGCCCAATATTACCAATGAACCATTCAGTTCCTGCTGATGGTAATCCTAAAAATTTTCAACCTGTAAAAGTACAGTTGCCCATCAGCAGTTCTCCGGCACTGAGTATGGATAATCTTAAAAAAGATACCATCAAAACAAGGCAGGTAGCTATGTTAGCTGCCAATGGAGTGGATGATGCATCCTTAAATACGATGATAAAATCATTAACTAATGCGGGTGCTGTATGCAAAATCATTGCGCCTAAGCTGGGAGAAATAAGCGGCATAAGCGGGCAAAAAATTAAAGTAGATCAGTCTTTTTTAATAGCCAGTTCTGTTTTGTTTGATGCTGTATATATTGCCGGTGGCGAGGATTGTATGAATGCACTGATTGCAGAACCCGATGCTTCGCATTTTGTGGAAGAAGCCTATAAGCATTGCAAACCTATCGCTGCAGAGGATCCTCTTTTTTTAGATTATACCTACATTGGTACTATTATGGAAAATGAAGGTTATGATGCAGCAGCAGACGGTTTGGTATTAAAGAAAAGCGATATGAATAAATTTGCCAAATCATTTATGACCGCTATTAAGCAACACCGCTTTTGGGATCGGGAAAAGGAAAATAAAATTCCTGCATAGGGATCAAAATAAAGAGGATGTTTTGCATCCTCTTTTTAATAATAGCTATAATCAAAAAATGTATGAAAATACGTTTATTAATTTTTCTACTTTTGCCGCTCATATCAATGGCACAGCCAGCCAGGCCAAAGATGCTTGACATCAATCTCGCCAATTTTACTTATCCATTTAAAGTAAATTATCTTAAACTGCATATACAAAATCAGCATTTGCAGATGGCTTATATGGATATTAAGCCCGATAACTACACCAACAAAAACATTGTTTTACTTCATGGAAAAAATTTTAATGCTGCATATTGGGAAACAACCATCAATGAAATAGTTAAAAAAGGTTTACCGTGTAATAGTGCCCGACCAGGTAAGGGTTTGGAAAATCTTCCAAGCCACAAAATTTTCAATACAGTTTTGAGCAACTGGCAGCCAATACTAAAACTTTATTGGATTGGTGACAGAGGCTATAAGAAAAACAATGGGATTGTATAATGAATTGGGTAAAAAAACACAGCAAAAAATATTTGGATCTACCCTGATAGAAATAGAGGATGTAGGGCACTTACCCCATATCTAATCTTTTGATCTTTTTATTAAAGCACTCATTACTTTCCCGGATAAATAATGAAATACTTTTTAGTGCAGGGAGTTTATTTGTAGTTACACAGGTTCATGATATTCTGAAACGGTAATATGAGAAATCATTTGCCATTGTTTATTCCTGTAGGCATATACCCGCACATATTTTAGATGGTAACGGCTGGGTTTATCTACTCCTTTTTTTTGTACCGACAATTTTCCTCTTACAATAGCAAGATGCTTGTGTAACTCTACTGTTACAGAATCATGTTTGCGTTGGATAAAACCTCCTTTAGCCACCGATTTAAACCAGGATTGTTTTCCCTCTATCTTGCCGGAACCATGACTAAATACAAAATCATCTGCGTATAATTTTGTTAAGTCAACAATATTTTGCTGCACCACATAATTATCTATTTGCTGATTGACTGATAGGATAAAACTACTGTCTGGCGGGGAAGATTGCTGTGCCCAAAGGATAGTAATTGGTAAGCATAAAAATAACAGGAAGATTACTTTTTTCATAAAGTAAAGCTACTTCTTTGCAGGGAAGATTGGTAATAAAAAGGCAGTCATATCATAATATCCCTTTACACCCCGGCAATGCATCAGCAGCAATATTGATTGATACCAAACACAAGTGAAATGCAGGCATCTGTTCCGTGGCTTTGCTATAATTTATTTTCCGGTTTTCCATTATTTGCTGAATAATAAAGATGGGTAGTTGTACTTAAAAAGAAAATATTACTGAATTAATCAATTGTTTAAACTTTTTGAAGCATCCATTTTTATTCTTTAAAACGTTTTGGTCTTTCAATAAAATGTTGTTTCTTGAAGTAAAATCTAACTGGTTCGCCCTTAGCTGCTTTTTCACGCTGCCGTGGCCTGCTTCCTGCGAATGACTGCTTTTAAACAACCCGTTTTTAAAAATCAATCAAATTTAAAATTTATGAGAAAAATCAGTTCGTTTTGCATTGCAATGAGTTGCTGCCTGGCTTCGTTTGCCCAGTATTTGTATCCCCCTACAAAAACAGTAGACAGCAGCGATACCTATTTTGGGGTAACCTATAAAGATCCATACCGGTGGCTTGAATACAACGAACAGCCTGAAGTGGAATCATGGTTTAAACAGCAGGCAGATTATACCAATACGATCCTGAATAAACTGAATGGGAGGGATGAATTGATTGCAGAATGGAAAAAGCCGGACAAATTACAACCGCCCCGAATCAGTGCTGTGAGTTATGAAAACTCAGTAAGGAGGCGCACTTGATCCCCGCAGCATTTGCATAAAGCACCTGATGGAATTGGTTACATTGAATAAATCATTTTTACTACAAAGGATTTAAATTTATTTATCAGTAGTTTTACACATCATTTGAAAAAAACAATTTCCATATTTTTCTTCACCGTTTACCTGTTAGCCATTACAGAAGCTCATCAGTTGCTCAAGCTCCCCATCGTATTTGCCCACTTTACAGAGCATAAAAATGAAGATAAAAGTATCAGCTTTCTTGAATTTTTAGATATCCATTATATGCAGGGGATCAAAAAAGACAAAGATTATGAAAGGGATATGGAACTGCCTTTTAAAACTGCTTCCAACTGCATCTCCGTTATTTCAAGTGATTATATTCCTTTAATAAAAGCGTTTTCTTTTGCAGAGCCTGTAAAAATTTCCGAAAAGAAAATATACGCTAATACCAATCCTTATATCCTGTCTGCTTACCTCTCCAACATCTGGCAACCTCCCAAATTCTGTTAATATTTTATTGTTAATAAGGGCAAAACTTTTAAATCTTTTGCTTTTTTGTGTTTGATGAAAATCAAAGGCAATAATTATATTATTACTAAATAAAACAATTATGCTGAATGCGATAATTGGGTTTGCTATAAAAAACAAACTCATTGTTGGGCTGTTTATCATCGCCCTGATAGGGTATGGCAGTTACCAGTTTACGAAACTGCCAATAGATGCGGTGCCCGATATTACCGATAACCAGGTGCAGGTAATCACCATTGCTCCTTCGTTTGGTGCAACAGATATAGAGCGCCTGGTAACTTTTCCCATAGAGCAGGCCAATAATAATATTTCCGGATTAAAAGAAATCAGGAGTTTTTCCCGATTTGGATTATCACTGGTTACTATTGTGTTTGATGATGCTACAGATGTGTACTGGGCAAGGCAGCAGGTGGCAGAGCGGCTGCAAAAAGTGCAGACAGAAATTCCGCAGGGAATTGGTACACCGGAATTAGGCCCTGTAAGTACCGGCCTTGGAGAAATATACCAATACGTTGTAAGGCCAAAAGATGGGTATGAAAACAAATTTAATGAAACCGATTTAAGAACCATACAGGATTGGATTGTGCGCCGCCAGTTGCTGGGCGTAAAAGGAGTTGCAGAAGTGAGCAGTTTTGGAGGTAAGTTAAAACAGTATTCCATAGAAGTGGATCCCAATAAATTGTTGTCCTACAACATTACCATTACCGATGTTTTTACAGCATTGGAAAATAACAATCAAAATACCGGGGGTGCCTATATTGAAAAAGGCCCTACCGTTTTATATATCCGCACCGAAGGACTGGTGGGCAGTGTAGAGGATATTAAAAATACTTCCATAAAAAGAGCCAGTGGCGGAACACCCCTTTTTATAAGGGATGTTGCTGATATTAACATTGGCAGTGCTACCCGTTATGGGGCCATGTGTTATAATGATAAAGGAGAAGTAGCAGGGGCGGTGGTTATGATGCTGAAAGGTGCCAACAGCAGTGATGTGATTAAAGATGTAAAAGAAAGAATTGACCAGATACAAAAAACCCTTCCGGATGGCGTAGTGATTGAACCCTTTTTAGACCGTACCAAAATGGTAAATAATGCTATTGGTACCGTGGAGAAAAATTTGCTGGAAGGCGCCTTGATTGTTGTATTTGTTTTGGTGTTGTTCCTGGGCAATTTCAGGGCTGGCTTATTGGTAGCTTCCGTTATACCACTTGCAATGTTGTTTGCAATTATTATGATGAACATTTTTGGAGTAAGTGGTAATTTAATGAGCCTGGGTGCATTGGATTTTGGATTGATTGTAGATGGGGCCGTAATTATTGTAGAAGCGGTGATGCACCAGTTAACGCACAGCAAAAAGTTTACCGGTGTAAATAAATTATCCCAGCCACAAATGGATGAGGAGGTTAAATACTCTGCCAGTAAAATGATGAACAGTGCTGTGTTTGGGCAGATTATTATATTGGTGGTTTACCTTCCCATTTTTACTTTACAGGGCATAGAAGGTAAAATGTTTAAGCCCATGGCCCAAACAGTAGCATTTGCTTTGCTGGGTGCTTTCCTGCTTTCTCTTACATATATTCCTATGATGAGTGCTTTGTTTTTGAGTAAAAAATTAAAGCATAGCCCTAATTTCTCCGACAGACTGATGGCAAGAGTAGAAAGAAGTTACCAGGCTACCTTAAACAAAGTAGTAGGATTTCCAAAAACAGTGCTGCTGTCTGTAGCCGGGCTATTTATTGTGGCTGTTTTTATTTTAACCACACTGGGTGGAGAATTTATTCCTGCGTTGGAAGAAGGCGATTTTGCAGTAGATACAAGAGTACTCACCGGAAGCAATTTAAATACTACTATCGCCAACACACAAAAAGCGGCGCATATTTTAAAAACACAGTTTCCGGAAGTAGAAAAAGTAGTTACAAAAATTGGCAGTGGAGAAGTGCCCACAGATCCTATGCCGATGGAAGCGAGTGATATGATGGTAATATTAAAACCAAAAAAAGAATGGACCTCCGCAAAAACCTTTAATGAGTTGAGCGAAAAAATGGGCAAAGCCCTTGAAGCGGTACCGGGTGTAACCGCCGGTTTCCAATTTCCGGTGCAAATGCGTTTTAATGAATTGATGACAGGAGCAAGGCAGGATGTGGTGTGTAAAATATTTGGAGAAGATTTAGATACACTGGCGGCCTACGCCGAAAAACTGGGCAGCATTGTAAACACGGTGGACGGCGCCAAAAATTTATATGTAGAAGCTGTTTCGGGCATGCCACAGATTATTATTACCTACAACAGGAATAACATTGCACGCTACAATATGAACATAAGGGATATTAATAAAGTTGTAAACACTGCTTTTGCCGGGCAAAGTACAGGCCTTTTGTTTGATGGTGAAAAACGCTTTGATGTAGTGGTACGTTTAAAAGGCGATTTAAAAAAAGATGTGACCGATGTTCAGAATTTATTGATACCAACTCCTGAAGGTGCACAAATACCATTACACCAACTGGCAGATGTGCAAATAAAAGAAGGCCCTAATCAAATACAAAGAGAAGATGCTAAAAGAAGAATTGTGGTAGGTTTTAATGTAAGGGGCAGAGATGTGCAGAGTATTGTAACAGAGCTTCAGGAAAAAATTGATGCAAAATTAAAATTTCCAACAGGCTATTATGTTACCTATGGCGGCGCCTTTGAGAATTTAAACGCAGCAAAAAAAAGATTGATGGTAGCTGTACCGGTGTCTTTGCTGTTGATATTTCTACTGCTTTATTTTGCCTTTACTTCTGTAAAGCAGGGATTGCTAATTTATTCAGCTATTCCTTTATCTGCTATTGGCGGTATTTTGTTTTTGGCGCTTAGGGGCATGCCTTTCAGCATCAGTGCAGGTGTAGGTTTTATTGCTTTGTTTGGGGTGGCGGTACTAAATGGTATTGTATTAATTGCAGAATTTAATCGTTTAAAAATGGAAGGATTAACAGATGTAAAACGAATTGTACTGATGGGTACAAAAGTAAGGCTGCGGCCGGTATTGATGACAGCCTTTGTGGCTTCACTTGGCTTTTTGCCTATGGCATTAAGCAATGGTGCAGGTGCAGAAGTACAACGGCCTTTGGCAACTGTAGTGATAGGAGGATTGCTCATTGCAACTTTCTTAACACTCTATGTATTGCCGGTTTTGTATATGACTTTTGAAACCGGGCTTACCAAAAAGAAAAAACATAAAAAACATCATAAGCCTGTTGTGCCTGTTATTTTATTTATACTTTGTTTGGGTGCTGGATTAGTATCCAATTCACAAATTCCGATTACTCTTAAAGCAGCAATAGACAAGGCTTTTAAAAATAACCTGGCCGTAAAAAATGAACAGCTAAAAGCCAGGTACCAGCAACTGCTGATTAATGCTGGTACCATTCTTCCGCAGACGAACGTATATGCAGAGGCAGGACAGTTTAACAGTATTTATACCGATACTAAAGTTGGGGTAACGCAGTCTTTCTCTTTTCCAAAAGTGTATGCAAAACAAACAGAACTTCTCAAAGCGGAATGGAAAAGCAGTTTGCTGAACGTTGCAGTAAAAGAAGCACTTTTAAAGAAACAGGTATCCCAGGTTTTTTTTATGATTGTTTATGTGGAACAAAAAAAACAATTGCTCCTTTATTCAGACAGTTTGTATGATGCGTTTTATAAAAAGGCTGCACTGCGTTTATCAAAAGGGGAAAGTAATATACTGGAAAAGGCCAGTGCCCAAACACAACTGGGTCAAATTAATATTCAGTTAAACCAATTGCAACAGGACCTGCATTTACTGCACCTGCAATTTCAGTTTTTATTAAACAGTAGTATTTCATATGTTCCGGATTTGAAAAATGCTAAAGCGCAATGGAATGAATTTGCAGATACGGCTATTTTAAAATCACATCCCTTGCTAAAAAAAATAGAGCAGGAACAGCAGGTGGCAATTGCCGGCAGACAATTGGAAAAAAGCAGGCTCCTGCCCGATTTAAATATTGGCTACAGCAATGCCAGCATACAGGGAACCGGTGCCGATAATAAATTATACAGCACTTCCAAAAGATTTCATGCAGTGCAGTTGGGTATTGGTATTCCTATTTTTGCAAAAGCGCAAAAAGCTAAAATTAAAAGTGCTGATTTCCTGATTCAGGTAGCACAGAGTAACTATTCAATAGGGTTGCTAAGCCTGCAGGCAGAATACCAGGCCGCATTTTCTGCCTATAACAAATACAGGCAAACAGTTCATTATTTTGAAAATACAGCTTTGGTAAATGCTCAGTTAATAACTACTACTGCCAATACCCAAATATCTAATGGTAATATCAACTACCTGGAATGGGTACAACTGATTAACCAGGCTACTGCTGTAAAAAGCGATTATGTAGAAGCCATCAAAAACCTTAACGAAAGTATTATTCAACTCAACTATTTTACCAACTAATAATAAACAACATTATGAAATATATCATATTTATTATATCAGCCATCCTGCTGTTAAATGCCTGCCGGGCAAAGGAGAAAACTGAAGAAGCCGCAGCATTAACCGGGAGCAACGAATTAATGGTTACCCTCACCGGAGAGCAGTATAAAAATGCCGGTATTGTAACCGGTAAAATGGAACAGAAAGAAATTTCTTCTATTTTAAAAGTAAATGGTAAAGTAGATGTACCTCCGCAAAACATGGTTTCAATTAGTGTGCCGCTGGGTGGGTATTTAAAAAATACGCAACTACTGCCGGGTATGCGTGTAAGCAGGGGAGCAGTAATTGCAGTGGTGGAAGATCAGCAATACATTCAATTGCAACAGGATTATTTAACGGCCAAAGCCAGAATAGGTTTCCTGGAAAATGAATACAAGCGCCAGCAAGATCTAAACGCCAGCCAGGCAGTGAGTGATAAAGTTTATCAGCAGGCAGAATCTGATTACAGAACTCAAAAAATATTAATCAGTGCGCTGGCAGAAAAATTAAAGCTGGCAGGTATCAATGTAAACAGGATAGGAGAAATGAATATTACAAGGAGTGTAAATATTTATTCGCCCATCAATGGTTTTGTTTCTAAAGTAAATGTGAATATTGGTAAATACGTTTCACCTACAGAAGTATTGTTTGAACTGATTAATCCCGATGATATCCATCTCTCGTTAACCGTATTTGAAAAGAACCTGGATAAGATTTACATCGGCCAGCAATTAACTGCTTACACCAATAACCAACCTGATAAAAAACATGCATGCGAAATTATATTGATTGGTAAAAATTTAACCATGGATGGTAATACTGAAGTGCACTGCCACTTTGAAGATTATGATAAAACACTGGTGCCGGGCACTTATATGAATGCAGAAATAGAGGTTAAAAACAAGGCCGCCATGGTTTTGCCTTCAGATGCCATTGTGCAGTACGAAAGCAAACAATATGTATACAAAGCTAAAGGCGGCAACCAGTTTGAAATGTTGGAAATAAACGTGGGTGAAACTGAAAATGGATTTACTGAAATTGTACTGCCGGCACAAAGTGATTTTAGCGCCGATACTTTTGTAACCAAGGGAGCCTATTCACTCCTGATGATGATGAAAAACAAAGCTGATTAGGAACATGACTGCATTCAATGACTCTAATTTAAAAAATACATAACAGGAGGTTGAATATTTAGCTATAACTAATAAAAAGGCAGAGGCATAATCCTTTCCTAAGGCTAACTATCCTGTATAATAAATATCATATCAAATGACCAGGTACTAGTTAAAAACATGATAAAGGTCATGTTTTTAACTAGATGCTATAAATAGCTTTGTCAGACAATTAAAAGGAATTTAAACTGATTCTGTCCCTTTGGTTAAATATATTTTTAAAGTATTGGTTTGATTCTTTTTAAAATTTTTCAACAATGAATTTGTAAGAAAATGGAATCAACAACGATTGTTCCCGAACTTCAAAAAACCGACCCCAGGGTAAAGCTCATAGCGGCAAAAATTAAAAAAGAAAATTTTAAGCCGGACGCATTAATTGAAATTTTGCACACTGCCCAAAATGCATATGGTTACTTACCACTCAATGTGCTTAAGTATATTACTACCAGCCTTCGTTTGCCGCCATCCAGGGTTTATTCTACCGTAAGTTTTTATCATTTCTTTTCCTTAAAATCAAAAGGAGAACATACCTGCCTGGTTTGTACCGGCACAGCCTGTTATGTAAAAGGAGCACAATCTATTTTAAATGAAATTGAAAAGCAGTTTGCTTTAAAACCCGGGCATGTATCAACTGATAATAAATTAGGGATAGGAGTTGCACGCTGCATTGGCGCTTGTGGTCTTGCGCCCGCAGTGGTACTGGATGATGAAGTACTGGCAAAAGTTAATGCAGATGAAATCGTTCATAAAATCAATGCTAAAATTCTTGTACCATGAACAGGCAGGATTTACAAACCATCATTTATGCTGAAAAAGCAAAAGAGGAAAACAATAAAGCCAAACATAAATTATGTGTGTGCTGTGGTGCAGGCTGTATCTCTTCCGGGTCGGAAGCTGTTTTAAAAAAACTACAGGAAGAAATAAAATTACGGGGCATGGAAGAAACGGTGGAAGTGATTTCTACCGGATGTATGGGCCCTTGCAACCAGGGACCATTGATTAAATGTTTACCGGAATATACTATTTATCAAAAAGTAGATTGCAGCAATATAGCCCGCATTGTGCAAAGCCAGTTGATAGATAAAAAACCTATCGAAGACCTGTTGATTTTTTCTGACTCACGCCCCAAACCTTTTATCAATGCAGAGGAAGATCCTTTCTTTAAAAAGCAAATGAAAATTGCTTTAAAAAATTGTGGCCATATCAACCCGGAAAAAATTGAAGATTACCTGGTGCATGATGGATACAGGGCATTGGATAAAGTTTTATTTGAGATGTCGCCGGAAGATGTGATTGCAGAAATTAAACAAAGCAGGATGCGTGGCCGTGGTGGCGCCGGTTATCCTACAGGATTAAAGTGGGAAACAGTATATAAATATGTAAGCGAACAAAAATATGTGATTTGTAATGGAGATGAAGGCGACCCCGGTGCTTTTATGGATAGAAGCGTATTGGAAGGAAACCCACACAGGGTGCTGGAGGGAATGACCATTGCTGCATATGCGGTGGGCGCCAATAAAGGTTTTGCTTATATCCGTGGAGAATATCCCTTAGCCATTAAACGGTTTGAGCTGGCCATTAAACAGGCAAAAAAATTAGGTGTGTTGGGCTCCCATATTTTAGGCACCGAATTTTCTTTTGATGTGGAAGTGCGCATTGGAGCAGGAGCTTTTGTATGCGGAGAAGAAACAGCATTGATTGCATCTATCGAAGGAAAAAGAGGAACGCCCAAACCACGTCCGCCGTTTCCGGCCGAATCTGGTTTGTGGGGAAAACCTACATTGATTAATAATGTAGAAACATTTGCCGGCATTACACCCATCATCAATAATGGCGGAGAATGGTACAGCGAAATAGGAACACCAAAAAGTGCAGGTACAAAAGTGTTTGCGCTGGCCGGAAAAATAAATTATTCCGGATTGATTGAAGTGCCAATGGGAACGAGCTTGCGGGAAATTGTTTTTGATATTGGGGGTGGTATCCCCAATGGCGGAGAATTTAAAGCCGCTCAAACCGGTGGCCCATCCGGAGGATGTATTCCTGCAGAATATTTGGATGTGAAAATGGATTATGATTCCTTAACCAGCCTTGGTTCCATTATGGGATCGGGCGGATTAATTGTAATGGATAAGAGTTCTGATATGGTGGATGTGGCCAGGTATTTTATGGAATTCTGCATGGACGAAAGCTGTGGTAAATGTGTGCCCTGCAGGGTTGGTACAAAAATGATGCACGACCTGCTGCAGAAAATATGTGATAACAAAGGAACCAGTATTGACCTGCAAAGATTGGAAGAACTGGCAGGCTATGTAAAAGAAACCAGCCTTTGCGGATTAGGCGCATCAGCTCCCAATCCATTGTTAAGCACACTGCGGCATTTTAGAGAGGAGTATGAGAGCAGGATAGATCAGGAATAGTGAATGGTGAATAGTGAATGGTGAATAGTGAATGGTGAATAGTGAATAGTGAAAGCCTGCAGGACCAAAGAGTAAGCTGTTTTGTAATAATGAAAGAAAATAAATATTGAATGGTAAATGCTCCATAATTGACAATTGACCACTGACCATTGACAACTGACAATTGACAACTGCTCATTGCCTATTGTCCATTGACCATTCACAATTAACCATAGACAAAAAACATTCGTAACAAAAAAAACACTTCCCCCGGAGGCGGATCATATGGCTAAAATATTTGTATTTATCGATGATAAAAAAATAGAGGTGGATACAGGAAAATCCATTCTTGAAGTGTGTCGGGAAAACGCTATTGAAATATTAACGATGTGCCATTTAAAAGGTGTATCAGATATTGGTGCCTGCCGTTTGTGTTTGGTAGAGATAGAAGGCAATCACAAATTATTATCGGCCTGCACTACAAAAGTGGCAGCCAACATGGTAGTAAAAACACAAACAGATAGAATAAAAAAATATCAACGCATTACCACAGAATTACTTTTTGCAGAAAGAAACCATGTATGCTCTGTTTGCGTAGCCAATGGAAAATGCGAATTGCAAAATCTGGGATATAAGGTAGAGCTGGACCATATTCGATACCCATTTTTATTTCCTCAATGTAATGTAGATACTTCTCATGCCTGGTATGTGCTGGATCACAACAGGTGCATCATGTGCACCCGTTGCGTAAGAGTTTGCGGCGAAGTGGAAGGTGCCTTTAACTGGGATGTGATGAACAGGGGAAACCAGGTGAGAATAATTTCTGATTTTAATACACCATGGGGCGAATCCATCACCTGTACTTCCTGCGGAAAATGTTTACACGCATGTCCTACAGGCGCTATTTGGCCCAAAGCCATTGTGCAGGGACAATTAGAAAAGAAACCGGAGATAATTACTGAGCTGGTGGAGAAGAGGAAGATGGGGTTGTAAGAAAATTTAAAATTTAAAATTCAAAATTCAAAAAAGAAATGAGCAAGAAAAAATTGGCAACCGTATGGCTGGGTGGATGTTCGGGCTGCCACATGTCGCTGCTGGATATAGATGAAAGAATATTGGATGTGGCAAAGCTGGCTGATATTGTAAAGAGTCCCATTGTAGATGGGAAGGAATTTCCTGCCTGTGATATTGCGTTGGTAGAAGGATCTGTTACCAGCGATGAGCACATGCGTGAGATAAAACATATCCGAAAAAATGCCAAAACGCTTATTGCATTTGGCGACTGTGCCGTGATGACCAATGTTACCGGCATGCGAAACTATTTTCCTTTGAAAGAAGTGTTTGATGCGGCTTATGTAAATGCCATCAGCAATGATACAGAAGGAGCCGTACCCGATCATCCTGCCTTATTAAAACTACAGGATAAGGTAGTGCCTTTGCAGGAAGTAGTGCAGGTAGATTTTGTGATTCCCGGTTGCCCGCCGGATGCAGATACGATCTTTTATGTATTGTTTGAATTTTTAAATGACCGCATCCCTAATTTAAGTGAAGCAAAAAAATTAAAATATGGCTAACTCAAAAAGAACCATTTATATATCACCCGTTACAAGAATTGAGGGGCATGCAAAAATATCTATTCAACTGGATGAACAGGGGAATGTAGAAGATGCCTTATTTCATGTAAATGAATTCAGGGGATTTGAAAAGTTTTGCGAAGGCAGAATGTACACCGAAATGCCCACCATCACACCTCGTATTTGCGGTATATGCCCTACCAGTCATACCTTGGCCAGTGTTAAGGCCTGCGAAATGATACAAGGCATTCAACCAACTTACACTGCCAATTTGTTGAGGAGGTTAATGCATATCGGGCAAAATCTTTCTTCCCATGCCCTTTCATTTTTTCATTTATCATCACCCGATTTTTTACTGGGCTACGACAGTGATCCTGAAAAAAGAAACATCCTTGGCATTGCAGAAAAATATCCCGACATCGCTGTTCGAGGAATCCGCTTAAGAAAATTTGGGCAGGAGCTGAGCGAACGCATCACCGGCAAAAAAATTCATATCATGGGAATTGTTCCCGGAGGCATGGCTTATCCGCTAACAGAAGAAAACCGCCAGGCACTGCTGCAATGGATACCCGAAGCAATTGAAACAGTACAAAAAGGGTTGGGTATTATTAAAACATTTCATGAAGAAAATGCAGCAATGGTAACATCTTTTGCCACATCGCCTACTTTGTATTTAGCTACTGTGGGCCCTGATGGTGAGCATGAATTGTATGATGGTAAATTGCGCTTTATTGATGCAGACGGAACCATATTACAAGACCAGGTAAACCCTGCCAACTACCTCGACTATATTGCAGAACGTTCTGTAAACTGGTCTTACCTTAAATATCCCTATTACAAACCCTTTGGTTTTGATAAAGGTTTTTACAGGGTAGGGCCATTGGCCAGGTTAAACGTAGTTACCAGAATGAAAACGCCCCTTGCTCAAAAAGAATTTGAAATCTTTAAAGCAATGAATGGAGGCAAACCGGTGCACGGTGTATTCTATTATCATTATACCCGTTTGATAGAAGCCCTGAGTGATGTGGAAATGGCTGAGAAAATTTTAAATGATCCACAAGTCACTTCAACACATATTCAGAACCATGGAAGATGGAATAATGAAGAGGGGATAGGAAGCTCTGAAGCGCCCCGTGGCACACTGTTTCATCATTATAAAACAGATGAAACCGGTAAATTATTAAACGTAAATTTATTAATAGCAACCGGGCAAAACAATCCTTCTATGAACCGTTCTGTATTGGAAGTTGCAAAACAATATGTAAAGGGTAATGATATTCAGGAAGGCATGTTAAACAGGGTAGAGTCTACCATCCGTTGTTACGATCCCTGTTTATCCTGTTCTACACATGCCATTGGCAAAATGCCGATGATTATTGAAGTGCTGGATGCGGGAGGGAATAAAATAAAATCAATCGAGAGAAATTAGCAGGCAGGATTTTTGTAAACCAGCCGATATATTATTTATTCATTTCTTACAGGATCCATTTTGTGATCAATGCTGCAGCTTCATTGGCATTGATTGTTGTCTTTTCAGATAAGTCATTACCCATATCTAAATTTTGTGCAGCAATGGCACAAATATAAAACCGGGTTTTGGTTGTATATAATTGCCTGGCAAGGCTCACCAGCATTGCTGCATTTATTTGATGAGAAGAAGAAGATGCCGGATTGTTTTCAATTTCCAGGGGCTTTAAAGAAAAGCTGTCTTCGTCAAGGGATGCATCAACGAAAATTACCCTTTCAAAATTTGCCAGTTCTTCTGTCATTCCAATATCTAATTGATGTGTGGTAATAATCGTAACATTTGCTGCGTTTACATTTTCCAATAACCTGCAAACATAGGCTCCTGCTCCATCATCAGATCTTAATGTATTGCCAATGCCCACAATGCAGGTATGTTTTTTTGTGATGTTTGCTGCTTTCATTTTATCGCTATTCATCCTTTGAAGTTATTAAGATGAAAGAAGCACAATATAACGCTGATGTTTGAAATGTAAGTGAGGGTTTATTTTAAATAAATAAATGCAGGATTAAAAATAAAATAGTTGTTTAAAAAATACAATCATTTAATAAGCGTCCGAAAAAGCTACCTTTGTTAATGCGATCTGTAATTGTAGCAGATGATAAATCTCTCAACCATGTATCCAAACATTTACTTTTTATAAAGTCTCACTATCATGACAATGATCAATAAAAACATTCAAACAGAAATTGATGCTGCTTACCTGTATGAAAAACTGGCATCCGTAGAGCCGGACGAAAATATTGCCAATGTATTTGCCCAAATGAGCATCATAGAAAAAGGTCATGCCATGGCTTTTTTAAAAAAAGTAAATCCCCTTGCAACCGAATTGCCCAATCCTTCCCGAAGGGCAAAAATATTAAATGGCATTGGAAAAATATTTGGATATGATTATGTGCTGGGTGTATTGATGGATACCGAAAAAAGTATATCGGGGGCAGTAATAGCAGAAAAAAAGAAACATAGTATCCCGGTAACGGGCGCAGAAACCACGCATGTAACCATTCTTAGATCATTGGTAGAAAATGAAACAAAAGTATCGGGCAGTGCATTGGCAAAATTTGAAAAGCGCCATCGGTCTGTGGGCGGTAATGCCCTCCGTGCCGCAGTGCTGGGAGGCAATGATGGCCTCGTTTCCAACTTTAGTTTAGTGATG
>JBBRFX010000038.1:0-26284 GCA_038241275.1 Chitinophagales bacterium | reverse complement strand
GCAAAACCAACCCCTGGTCCGGAGTAAGATTCTGTACCCGCAACAGCACCATTTTGAGTGCCAAAATTTAATGGTAATGGATTACTGCTGTAACATTGGTTAGGAATTGCATTGATCTGCACATCCGGCGTTGCTAAAACGGTAACGCTCTGTACACGGTCATTTACACAAACTCCACCGGAATATGCTCTATACCGGATATTATAGGTTTGTGTGGTAACAGAAGTGGGATACTTATGTTTATATATCTTATCAAAAACCGGAACATCATCTATTTCAAACACAGCAGGTTGTGCTGTGTTATCCCAATATATTTCTACTTTGGTTATATTGCCTGAGCCAATGGTTGATTTATTTTGAATAGAAACAGAATCAACAGAACATGAACTGGCTGGATTTAACTGAATAAATGCAGCTACCGGGTTTCCTCCATTAACTGTTAATAACTGCGGTATTGTATCTGTGCAGCCACTATTGGTTGAAACAATTAATCGTACAAGATAATTGCCTACAGCAGGATAAGTATGTTGGGCATTTTGCACAGAAGAAGTATTGGCAGCACCACTTGCAGGATCACCAAAATTCCATAACCAGACGGTAATATTTTGTGGCGCCAATACGCTGCTGGTATCTGTAAACTGTGCAAAGGGATCCAGCAGGCAAACCTCCGGAAGCATAAATCCGGCTGATGGCAATTCATTAACAGTTATGGTTTTTGGAAAGATGACTCCAGTACATCCTTTGTCATTGGTTACTGTTAATGTAACAGAATAAGTGCCGGTATTTGCATATACATGTGTAGGATTGGGTAAAGTAGAGGAATTGAGTGCACCGCTTGCTGGATCTCCAAAATTCCATAACCAGCTATTGATGGCACCCACATTTGCAACTGACACATCCTGGAATGAAATGACTCTTGAAACACAGCCGGGGCTGGTAATATTAAAATTTCCTGTAGGCAATGGATTTACAATAACTGTTGCAGTACCGTTTTGCAATTGAGTACATATGCTGGCACTGGCATCTGCTACACTTACCAACTGGTAAATAAAAGTTCCGGCCGTTGTAGTTGGAACAATAATGCTGGCAGTATTACCGGTACTGGTAATGGTTTGAGTAGCCCCACCATTTAATGAATACGAAAAAATGTAGGGAGCCACACCCGCTGCTCCCGTAAAAGTCACCGTTGGTGAAGCTGCATTTAAACATACTTCCGTACTCCCGGTCATGGTAGCAACAGGTAATGTATTTACAGTAACTGTTACACTTCCCGATTGCAATTGCGAACAGGCTGTAACACTTGCATCCCTTACACTTACCAGGGTATAAATAAAAGTACCAGCCATATTTGTTGGCACCGGAACAGTAACAGTATTTCCTGAAGTGGTACTTACGGTAAGGTCTGCACCCCCATTTATTTTATAAGTAAAAGTAAAAGGAGCCACACTACCGCCAGCGGCAGTAAAAGTTACAAGTGGCGGAGCAGCATTCAGGCAAACAGTGTTATTACCACTAATGCTGGCTGACGCTAAAGGGTTTACCACTACAACCACTGTGTCCGGCTGATTTTGAAAACAGCCGGCTGTACCCGCAGCATCCTGCACACTCACTAAGTGATAAGAAAAATTGCCAATGGTTCCTGTAGGTGCAGGAATACTTAGGCTGTTGCCGCTGGTAGTTACAGCAGTAAGATTGGGTCCGTTGTTAATATTGTAATTAAAGGTAAAAGGTGCTGTTCCCACCAGCCCGGTAAAAGTTACGTTTGGAGAAGGTGCATTATTACATACGGTAATATCACCCGCAATGTTGGCGGTGGGCAAAGGATTAATCACCACTATTTTATTAAGGGTATCACTCAGGCAACCAGATGTGTTAATGACTGCATACCTGACTGTATAAGGTCCGGGGCCGGAAAATGTATGACTTGGGTTTTGTAAAACAGAATTGTTTGTTGCACCACTTGCCGGATCTCCAAAATCCCACCACCACCGATACGATGGTTTAGGCGTTACTGTAATATCATTAAACTGAACAGTTTGATTAACGCATCCATTATGAGTAACGCTAAAATTGGCAATCGGAGGATTGGCAATTGCAAGATCAAATTCTATTTGTTGTTCGTTTCCACAACCTTCTGCATTGGGAGCAAAAACACTAATGGTAACAGGAAAAATACCAGTAGTATTAAATGAATAAAAGCTTGGAAGAGAATACCAGTAAATTGCTTTACCATTTACAGTGGTAGTAGAATCTGCATCTGAAGGAACAGGAGGATTAGAATAATTTATAGTTACATTGGCAGGTGTACCCGGAAGATTACTGAGATTCCAACGAATAGAATCTGCCAGGTAAGGTAATGATACTTTAAACTTAAACTGAGAACCCGTACATACAGATGGACTGGATTCTATTCCGTATTGGGTTGTAACGCCCACTTTTTGAAAAAGATCTATTATGTTGGTACCGGCATTGTATCCATAAGACTCGGCAGCTCCAAATCCATAAGCAATGGCATTAAATCCGGAATCAGATTCAATCGTTCTTTGCCCCGACCCTACGCTTCGTACCAGGTAGGAGTAACCGGGATCCTGGGGATGTGGTGTAAAAAGGAAAGGACTTACTGGTGCACCATCTAATTTAAAAGAACTGATGGCCGTTCCTGTATTGGGTATCACTACACTAAAATAATGGGAAGTGATAGCAAAATTAGGAGTAGCGTTCCAAAGTACTTTTGATATGTTCTGTTCCAATGGACTGAGGTAAATTACTTCCGGATCACCCGGACTACCATTTCCGCAAGCCCCCTGGGAGGTAAAATATTGGGCGACTGTTACAGGCAAACTCGATTCGATTTTTTGAGGAGCCGGAGTTGCCGGAATTTCATAATAAAAATTATTGATAAGAGGATATGTTATAGGGGCGCCGTTTAAAGAAACAACCGCAGCAGGATCGGAAACGCAAATCCTGTATATGGTATTAGGCAAAGCTCCTCCTGTAGGTGCCGTCAGGTATTTTTTTCCCCAGGCATTTTTAGGAAAACTCTGCACCATATAATTATCTGAAGAGGAAGAACCGCCCGTGCAGGTAATAGAAATACGCCCACTACCCGAAAAAACAGCAATTCTTTTACAAGCTCCGGAAGCTGTTGAGATGCTTCGTACCCTTGAGCCTGTAAGATCTACCCCCGAACTTCCCGAAAATTGTCCCATTACATTATATACCTGTCCCTGTGTAAGTGTAACTGTGAATGGCACAGCTGCCGGATGGGTAAGTGTATTGGCACTGGGAATAATTTCAACGGTAGTTGTTCCGGTATCACAGGCAATCACATAAAACCAGCAATTGGCATTTCCGGTATTGGAAATATTAGTATAATTAATGGAATAATATTCTTTTCCTAAAGTATTGGTAGGAAAAAGTATAGACGCACCAGATACACTTGAGTTATATATATGTGCATATGCTACAATAGGTTTATCAGCTACAATATGAATCCCCTTATCCTGACCTGCAAATGTTTCTGTAAATAACCGGGCATCCTGAGCTCCTGCCTTTGGAATGGGATTAGAAGTGAAAACGGTACCCGCAGGAATATTAGTATAAGTTTGGGTGTAACCCGTTCCCGGTATGCTAACAGTAACTGTAGTTATCTGATCTGTTGCAAAATACAAAACCATTTGCTGGGCATTCCCCCCAGCCCCACCAGTCACCATTACCTGGTGATAGCCGTATCCCACCCAAAAATCTTTTCCTTTATTAGAAAAATCCTGTGAATAGGTATTAAGTGAAACTAACAAGAAACTCAAAACGCAGATAACATTTTTCCTCATCTGTTTGATATATATTAATAAAATGATTGATGAAAATAAACAGTCCAGAGGATTGGAGGATTGGGTTCGAATTTACATAATAAAAGCCTTTTAAATACCCATTTAATCATTTAAAAATAAAAAACTATTATCAGAATAAATCATTAAGCAGTTAAATACAATTAAAAGCAATTATTTAAAAGTTGATAAATAAAATAAAAGCCGCATAGAAATGCGGCTTTTGTTAAGAACCTTTTGGTTCTGTAACCCCCAAAGAAAACATCGTGTATGCTGTAAGCTCTATTAAAAACTTATAACAAAATTTATTTAGTTAGCCCTATGGTATTACTGGCTATTGCCTCTTCAGCATTTTCCATATGCAATACCCTGAAATATTTCATGCCAGGCTTAATTTTATTCGTTTGCTGCTTGAAAGAATAATATCCCCTTGCTGCTTTTGGGTCAGTACCCATTACAAGTCCAATAACCGAAAAGGTTATTCCATCTGCACTAGCCTGCACTTCCCAATAGTTGGCATTTTCGGCCTTATTACTTTTCCAGCTTATTTGCAGGTTATGGCCGCTTTGGGCAACCTTCAAACCATCAATTGTCGTAATTGTATTTTCAACCTTCTGCTGAGCACTGGCATTTACACTCATGAATGCAAAAGCCAATAAATAGATTAACTGTTTCATTATTTTCATTGCGTTTAAATAGTATATAAATCATCATCCCAATGGATAAAGAGTTATGCAATGAATAAAGGATTTAATAAACAGGTTTGTCAGATAGTGGAAAAGATATAAAATGAACGAGCCTATTACACAAGTTTACTTAGAGGCAGTGTATATATGCACTCTTTGTAATTGCAATTTGTTCACATTATAATCCGGAAAGAAATGCAGGTTAACCGCATTATTAAGATTGCTGATAGCAAAAAGAAGATTAATGTAAATTTTTCTCATTCGTTGTGGTTTTGAGGTTTTTATTTTTTGGTGTTCAGATACCAGGCAACTGCTCAGAAGAAATTGGTAGCAAACAAGAAACATAAATTAACGGAGGTAAAGCGCTATTTGTTTCTATTGCAAACATAACAACAGTTTTTAATAAACCAAAACTTATTTACCGTAATTTCCGAAGCAATATGGTAAAAGTGCGCAAAAAACATATTTTATTAAAAAATATCCAGTAATAAATACATTATGTAAAATTATTAAAGCATTTTAAGCAAATAAATTAAAAAATATTCAAAAAATATAAGATTGGATAACATTATCAAACCTATTTTTTATAAAACTGCCATTATTACATATATCCCTCTAATTTTATTTAAATCGATTTTAAGCCCCATCTGGCAATGTTGCTTTTTCCTTGTAATATCCTCCGGAAATAATTTTTTAGAAGAGGGAGAGGAAAATATCCAAACGCCAATTTAAGTATTTTCATAATTTTAATTTTTAATTAAAATTTATACCGCTTAAAATACTATAAATAATTGATATTCTATACTATAAGTAATATTTTATTAAATTTATACGCTTTACACTAAAGTAGACAAAATTTGACTTAAATTGAATAAATAGGATCATAATTACATTATTATTATATTTAGTAAAGCATTTTATTAATATTGATTTTCAATTGTTTAATATATTTTTTAAAAACTAATTTTTATAGCTATCATATTTTTATCATCTAAGAATCAAAGTCTTTAAAAAGCTATTATTTTTAGTAATGCTATTTACTATAAATAATTTACTATTTCGGGCTTCAGCTAACCTTCACTATATTGCATTACAAAAGCCACTCAAATAATATGAAGATTTTAAAACAACTGATTGCTCCCCTCACTCTACTGATATTTATGTCATCTTGTCGTGCGCCTAAAGATTTAGAATTTAAGGAATTCAATAATTTGACCTTGGATAAATTGGGATTTTCTGCATCTGCCTTAACAGTAAACCTGGTTTATTACAACCCCAACAATTTTGGGATGGAACTAAACAGGACTGAATTAGACATTTATGTGGACAGTACCTTCCTGGGTCATTCCAGTCAGTTATTGCAGGTACCTATCCCAAGAAGAGATGTTTTTACAATTCCGTTGAGGGTTGAATTAGATATGAAAAACCTGTTTAAAAACGGCTTAACTTCTCTTTTTAATAAAGAAGTAGCTATTCGTACTATAGGAAATGTGAAAGTGGGAAAGGCCGGAGTTTATAAAAATATTAAGGTAGATTATACCACCAAACAGCAATTATCCTTTTTTTAGCCTGTAGCAAAAACAAGTCTGGCTCAAGGCAATATAAATAAAAAAGCAACCCTTTGGTGGTTGCTTTTTTATTTATATCCCTATTTTCTTTTATTATTCTAACACTTTGGGAACTTCGCTTGCCGGTTTTTTACAGCAGGGAGGTAATTTTTTGTAGGAAGCTTCTTCGGCGGTAACATCATCTGCATCGTAACCCACTGTGGCAATGGCGGCTTTAATATTTTCGATATTGGTTCGGTCTGTAATCCATGAAACTGCTGTCGTTTTTTTCTTTACATTCACTTTAACGCTGGTTACACCCTCCTGTCTCATCAGGTATTTTTCTATTCGGCCCTTACACATATCACATTGTATTGTAGGGGTTTTTATTTCAGCTTTGGCAGTAGTTTTTTGCTGCGCAGCAGCCGAAAAGGCTAACCCAACGATGGCCAATAAGGTAAGTTGAAAGTATTTTTTCATATCTTGATAATTTAGTCTGGCATAAAGATATTTTATCCCAACCATTCTGCAGGACTATTTCTCCAATTTAACAAGCTCTTTAGCTCTTCCTCCCTGACAATTCCATTTTCTATCGCCAGGTTTATCAATACTTCATAATTTGTAAGGGAAATAAAAGGGATTTTGGCTTTTTCAAATGCTTCTAATGCCTTTGGAAATCCATAATTAAAAATAGAAACCATCCCAATTACTTCTACACCTGCCTGCTGCAACACTTCACACACCTGCAAACTGCTTTTACCGGTAGAAATCAGGTCTTCTACCACCAATACTTTTTGGCCTGCTTCAAAGGCTCCTTCTATCTGGTTACCAAGGCCATGCTCTTTAGGCTTTGGCCTCACATACATAAAAGGTAGTTTCAACTGGTCTGCCGCCATGGCTCCCCAGGCAATGCCTGCTGTGGCCACGCCTGCAAGGGCTTCTGTGGCTTCAAAGCGCTCAAAAATAACGCTGCAAAGTTCACTTTTAATAAAGTCCCTTACGTATGGAAAAGACAATACCTTTCTGTTATCGCAATAAATTGGGCTTTTCCAGCCGCTTGCCCATGTATATGGATTGGCAACATTTAGTTGCACTGCATTTACCTGTAATAATTTTTCTGCTACTGCTGTTTCGTTGGATATCATTTATAAGAATTAAAGAATTGATTATTATGCTGGCAAAGATAATGGTAGACTAAATGAATCTAATCTCAAAGAGTTATTTTTACCTCATCAAAACAAAAAACCTATGCAGATAAAAATTTATTTTGATGAAAAAACGGTGTATCTCTGTGATGAAATGGATGATCATTTAACTGAGATCATGCACCATCCTGATGCAGTATTTGTAGATGAGCTATCCAGGCCCGCCATTAATTCTCTTTTGCACGAAATTAAAAAAGAAGACTTTCATGCAGGTATTATCTGGAACGGGGATATTGAAAAACTGAAAAAAGCCTTTTTCAAACATTTTATAGTTATAGAAGCTGCCGGAGGTATTGTGCTAAATGAAAAAAAAGAAATTCTTTTCATTTTTAGAAGGGGTAAATGGGACCTGCCAAAAGGTAAAATGGAAAAAAAAGAGAGCGCAGAAGCATGTGCCCAGCGGGAAATAGAGGAAGAAACCGGTGTAAAGGAATTAACCCTTAAAAAGAAAATTGGAGAAACCTATCATACCTATGATGAATTTGGTAAACACATACTTAAAATCAGCCACTGGTTTTATTATACCTGCAACAGCAAACAGATGCTGCAGCCACAATTAGCTGAAGATATCACCAAAACCGAATGGATAAAAACCAAAGACATTAAACTACCTATGAGTGATACCTACCAAAACATTAAAGATATTGTAGGAAAATTTTTTGATGAGCCTTAGGGTGAATTATTTCTTCTGTAAAATGGCCACGGTAAGCCTGCTCACACAAACCAATTTACCGGCATCATCGTTAATCTTAATATCCCACACATGGGTAGAAGATCCAAGATGAATTGGAACTGCAGTGGCTGTAACAAATCCTTCTCTTACACCACGAATGTGATTGGCATTAATTTCGAGGCCAACGCAAATAGATTTTTCGGGATTGATGATCAGGTGAGATCCTACACTACCCACAGTTTCGGCCAGTGCACAGCTTGCACCTCCATGCAATAAACCATAGGGCTGATGGGTTCGATGATCTACAGGCATCTTCATCTTTAAAAAGTCGGGGCCTAACTCCACCCATTCCATTCCCAAATGCGCTCCCATTGTAGCGGGATTAAATGCGATGAGTTCAGCAATTTGAAGGTTTTTATTAAACCAGATTATTCTGTTTGGCAAGTCCGTTTTGTTTAATGGTTTCGTTTACTTCTGCAGGCAAAAAACGGGATACATCACCACCATTTTTTAATACATCCCTTACAAGGGTACTTGCCACAGATGTATATTGTGGAAGACAGGTAAGAAAAATTGTTTCAATATTATTTTCCAGGCTACGGTTCATATCTGCAATAGCCTTTTCGTATTCAAAATCATTTACATATCGGATGCCTCTTAAAATAAAGTTAGCCCCCACCTCCTTACAACATTGCACTGTTAATCCATCATAGGCTACTGCCTCTACTTTGGGATTATCTTTATATATATCCCTGAGCCACTCCAACCTTTGTTGCTCGCTAAACATTGGTACTTTATTTATATTTCGCCCGATACCGATAATCAGTTTATCAAAAAGCGGCAAAGCCCTGTTGATAATATCTGTATGTCCCAATGTAACTGGGTCAAATGTGCCGGGAAACAAACATATTCTCTTCATGAATGAGAGGTTTAAAGGTTCAACGTTTAAGGTTCAACGTTTTTAAAATTCCTAAAAATATTGTTTAATCTATTTAACAGACACATAACACTCATAACTCATAACTCTATATTATCAACTCTCCCCCTTTTTACCTGCTAATAAATATAATACCGCCATCCTCACAGCTACCCCATTCTCTACCTGTTGCAAAATAATAGATTCATTACCATCTGCCACATCACTGTCTATTTCTACTCCACGGTTAATGGGGCCCGGATGCATGATCACAATATCTTTATTTACTTCATCCAGCAGTTTACGGGTAACCCCAAAAGCAAGGTTGTATTCCCTTAAAGAAGAAAACAATACCTGGCTTTGCCTTTCCAGTTGTATGCGCAACACATTGGCCACATCGCACCATTGCAATGCTTTTTTTATATTATATTCCACCTGCACACCCAATGCCTCTTTTATATAGGGAGAAATTAAGGTAGGTGGTCCGGAAACCATTACTTCTGCACCCATTTTCTTTAATAAATAAATATTGCTTAGGGCTACCCTGGAATGCATAATATCTCCGACCAACACTACTTTTTTTCCGGCCAGATCACCAATTTTTTCCTGGATAGAAAACGCATCCAGCAACGCCTGAGTGGGATGTTCATTAATGCCGTCTCCGGCATTTACAATACCGGTATCTGGTAAATGTTTTGCCAAAAAATGAGGTGCTCCGCTGGCACTATGGCGCATTACCACCATATCTACCTTCATACTCAGAATATTATTGACGGTGTCAAGCAGAGTTTCCCCCTTGCTTACAGATGAACCTGATGCCGTAAAATTAATGGTGTCGGCACTCAGTCTTTTTTCCGCCAGTTCAAAGGAAATCCTGGTGCGGGTACTGTTTTCGTAAAACAGGTTTACAATAGTAACATCCCTAAGGGAAGGAACCTTCTTTATAGGTCTTTGTAATACTTCTTTAAATTGTGAGGCAGTAGATAAAATAAGGGAAATATCCTGTGGTAAGAGATCTTTAATGCCTAGTAAATGTTTGGTAGATAGTTGCATTAAGGAGCAAAGCTAATGGAAAATTATTAATACAGAAACTCTTTAAAATTATGGATTAATCGGCAATCATTCAATATAAAATCCGGGCTATAAACACAAGTACTAAAAAATGGATGATGCTTAATTTTCATAAATTGCGAATCCTTTGAGGTTTGAGGTTTTGAGGTTTGAGGTTTTGAGGTTTGAGGTTTGAGGTTTTGAGGTTTTGAGGTTTGACCTTTCACCTTTCACCTTTACAGTCAACAACATTACTAAAACACTATAAGGTTTCCCCGCCCACAAAGCAACACACAAACCCTTATAGGTTTTGGCAGGCTTTCACCTTTGACCTTTGACCTTTCACCTAATACATCACCACTTCCTCCTTATCCCACTCCACTTTTACCTTTTGGGTAAACACAGAATCAATGGCTATACCACAATAATCTGGTTGTATAGGTAGTTCCCTACTAAATAGACGATTTACCAAAACACATAACTCTACTTTTTTTGGGCGCCCAAAATCCTGCAAAGCATCCAAAGCCGCACGTATCGTTCGGCCTGTGTACAATACATCATCCATCAGCACAACAATTTTTCCTTCAATAGAAAAAGGGAGATCTGTTTGACTGGCTACGTGAAATTCTTCCCGGATATCATCCCGGTAAAAAGTTATATCCAGTATTCCATACCGTACAGGTTCGCCGGGGCACAATTGTTTTACCTGGTTAATAATCCTTTCGCTTATTTTTATTCCCCTTGGTTGAATACCAATAAAAACCACCTCTTCCAGGGAAGTATAATTTTCTATCACCTGGTGCGCAAGTCTTAGAATGGTAACCTGCAACTGTTTAGAGGAAAGTAAAATCTGCATTTTCAATATTTATATCCGCTTAAATAATAACACGAAAGTATAGCATTGAGCCTTAATAAAAAAAGCCCACAAATGGGCTTTTTATAATTATTATGTTTTTAGGGTTTTAGTTTGATCATAATTTATATCCCTGTAAAATCATCTGCAGCAATACATATATCTACTACTTTTTAATGGCGTCAGCCTTTTTAGGAGCCGCTTCTTTTTTAGGAGCCGCTACTTTTTTTGGTGCTGCTGCTTTTTTTGGTGCTGCAGTTTTAGTAGCTGATGCCTCTTTTATTTGCGCTGCAGCTTTCTTTGGTGCAGCAGCTTTCTTAGGTGCAGCTTTCTTTTTTTCTTCTATCTGCACATCTACTAAACAATTTTCAACCGTTTGGCCATATACTTCATTTATTATAATAGGATTTTTATCATTTACCCATCTGCCATCATTTAACAGGTACCGGTATTGATAGGATCTTCCTGCAATAAGGGCTATTACCGCATACATAGATCCATCTTCTTTCCTGTGAAGTTTCACAGATTCATCATGGTTCCAGTTATTAAAATCTCCTAATAAAATTCCTTCTGTTGCATTCTCTACAATTTCTGCAGGTAATTCAAATGTTACTTTTGTTGTCATATTCGTGCGCTCTTGTTAAAAAAATATTTTATCTCTGCTGCTTTATACCCAATGGCACAAAAAGTAACCCTGATAGAATTTATAGTTTATTCACAGGCTGTGCATAAATAAGGTTGCATTGCTGCAACCTTATCATATTTATACATTGAATCTCTTAAAATCACAACCAAAAAAATGCCTATTTCTCCAACATAAATGGATAGGTATAATCTACCGGCGAATTAAAAGTTTCTTTAATGGTTCTTGCACTGAGCCAGCGGTATAAATTTAAAGCCGATCCTGCCTTATCATTTGTGCCACTGCCCCTTGCACCGCCAAATGGCTGCTGCCCCACTACCGCACCTGTTGGCTTATCATTGATATAAAAATTACCGGCACTGTTGCGCAGTTTATTGGTAGCCAGTTCTACAGCAAAACGATCCTGGGCCAACACAGCGCCTGTTAATGCATAGGGAGAAGTATTGTCAACCAATTTAAGGGTTTCTTCAAATTTATTTTCGTCGTAAATATATACGGTTAATATCGGGCCAAATAACTCTTCGCACATGGTTACATATTGAGGATCCATTGCTTCAATAATGGTGGGTTCAATAAAATAACCATTCGTCTTATCACAGCCACCGCCTACCCAAATTTTGGCGCCACTGTTTCTTTTACGAACATTTTTTATATAACCTTCCAGTTTATCAAAACTTTTTTCATCTATCACCGCATTTATAAAATTGGTAAAATCTTCTACCGTTCCCATCTTCATTGTCTTCACCTGCTCTATTAATTTCTTTTTAACGGCTGCAGCCATATTGCTTGGTATATAAGCCCTGGAAGCTGCAGAACATTTTTGTCCCTGGTACTCAAAAGCGCCACGGGCAAGGGCTGTAACTACGGCATCTACATTGGCCGATTTGTGGGCAATTACAAAATCTTTACCCCCGGTTTCTCCCACAATACGTGGGTAGGATTTATACATACCCATATTTTTACCAATTGTTTCCCACATTTTATTAAATACCCCTGTGCTGCCTGTAAAATGAATACCTGCAAAATCGGGATGATTAAAAACCACTTCACCAATGGTGGGGCCATCAATAAAAACCAGGTTGATCACTCCATCCGGCAAACCTGCTTCTTTTAAAATACGCATAAACATTTGTGCGCTGTACACCTGGTTGTTGGCGCATTTCCACACCACCACATTACCACACATTGCAGCACTGGTAGGCAGATTGCCCCCAATAGCGGTAAAATTGAATGGAGTTAATGCAAACACAAATCCTTCCAGCGGGCGATACTCTAAACGGTTATAAACGCCGGGGCCACTGATGGGCTGCTGGCGATAGATTTCACTTAAATAATGAACATTAAATCTTAAAAAATCTATCAATTCGCATGCAGCATCTATTTCTGCCTGCATTACATTTTTGCTTTGCGCCAGCATGGTACAAGCATTAATGTGAGGACGGTATTTAGTAGCCAGTAAATCGGCCGCTTTTAAAAATATATTGGCCCTGTTTTCCCAACTCAACCCAGCCCATTTTTCCTTCACCTTAAGTGCCGCATTAATGGCCTTTTTTACATGAGATGCATCGCCTGAATGAAACTGCCCCAGCACATATTTATGCTCATGTGGCGGATGCATATCCACTGTTTTTCCTGTGCGTACTTCTTCGCTGCCTATATACATGGGCACATCTATCTTTACAGACTTCAACTCTTTTAAAGTTTCTTTCAACTTTTTCTTTTCAGCAGAACCCGGTGCATAATTTAATATCGGTTCATTAGCTGGTAATGGATAATAAAAATCTCCGTATTGCATAAAATTAATTTGATGATTTGAAAATTTGATAATTAGTCAATGGGATTCGTTTTGGATGTTGCTATTATTTTTGATAATACTTTAATTATAGACCGTGAATCTGCAAGTAACTCATCACATTTAATATAGCCTTCGGCGTTATTGCAAAGTAACGGCCAATATTCCGTTTCATCAGCTTCTTTAGCTGCAATTTTAAACTTATGGATAAAATCCGATTTACTTTCTGCATTTTGTGCTTCCCTCACATTTGCTCCTATACTTGTTCCTGATTTTAATAATTGCCGGGCAATTACATATTTATGATCCTTATCAAGCAACTCGGCATATTGTATGATTTTCAAAGCAAAATTAAAACTCAGGTCAACTATTAAATTCTTCCCTTTGTTATCCTGCATAAAAATTTTAATTAAAAAAAATGAATAATTTTCAACCACCTCATTTTAAAATTAACACATCTTCAAATCATCAAATCAAAAAATTATCAAATTAAGATTCAGTTTCTTTTTCACTCATCAAATAAGCCTTAATAAAACCATCAAGCTCTCCATCCATCACAGGCCCCACGTTTCCTACTTCATAATCAGTCCTGTGATCTTTAATCATTTTATATGGATGAAAAACATAACTGCGTATCTGGCTTCCCCACTCTATTTTTTTCTTTTTACTGTTGCTGGCATCTCTTAATTCATTGCGCTTTTGTATTTCTATTTCATACAAACGGCTCTTGAGCATTTGCATGGCCAGTTCACGGTTGCCCAACTGGCTCCTATCCTGCTGGCACACCACCACAATTCCGGTAGGAATATGCGTAAGCTGCACTTTGGTTTCTACTTTATTTACATTCTGACCGCCGGCACCTCCACTTCTGGAAGTTTCCATTTTTACATCTGCCGGGTTCACTTCAATGTTGATGGTATCATCCACTAATGGATATACATTTACCGAGGCAAAAGAAGTATGCCTTCGGGCATTACTGTCAAATGGAGAAATACGCACCAGGCGATGCACACCACTTTCAGATTTTAAAAATCCGTAGGCAAAGTCGCCTTCAAACTGGTAGGTACAGGTCTTAATGCCCGCACCGTCGCCCCATTGCCAGTCTATTTCTGTTACTTTCCATCCCTGTTTTTCGCCATACATACGGTACATGCGTGCCAGAATTTCGGCCCAGTCCTGGCTTTCGGTTCCACCAGCGCCACTGTTTATCTGCAGCACTGCAGGCAGTTCATCTTCGGGCTCATTAAGGGTGCTTTTAAATTCGGCTTCTTCTATTTTCTCAATAGCAGCATCAAAAGCTTCTTTTGTTTCTTCTTCGGTAGTTTCACCTTCTTTCCAGTATTCAAACATTACTACAAAATCTTCAACAGCAGAATTGACTGCATTGAAAAGATTGATCCAATACTCATTAACCTTAATTTCTTTAAGAATGGAAGTGGCCCGGGCATTGTCATCCCAAAAACCCGGCGAAAGTGAAAGTTGTTTATCGTTGGCTATTTTAGCTTCTCTGTTAGCGACGTCAAAGAAACCTCCCCAAGACCAACACACGGTCCCTCATAGTTTTTAATATTTCTGTTGTCATAGCCGCAAAGTAAATGAATTATATGCAATAAATAAAAACAGCTCCTGTTAATACCAGCATTTACAGTTTAAATGGATAAATAAAGAGTTCCTGCTTTTAATATTCGTACCTTCAAAAAAAAGGTAAATAATTACCCAATTCATATTACTAAATAACATCACAGCATTTTTTGCTGGCTGTTTTGTTTAGCAATAATAATAATTGCAACTATTAAAGTTTGCAACTTTTACAAAAGAAACATCATAAAACTACAAAAGTGAAATACCTTTTATTTTTAGCATTATTGATCAGTGCAGGTGCCTGTTCTTCTTCCAATACAGATACTTCTAAAACAACTAATTTGCATGAGAATAAAGTGTACCCGGTGGCTGTTTCATTCGGCAGTATTTGTTGTGGTACTCCCTCAGACGATTTTTTAAAAACTTTTACTGCTGCTTTTAATAAAAAAAATTCGGTAAAAATATCTGCAGATATTGCTGCAGGATGTGGAAGAGAAGGAGAATTTGTTATACTATTTAATTTGCCAGACAATAAAAAAACGATACACACCAGTTTTATTACCGAACTGGAAAAAACAGTTAAAGAAACAGGTGAGAAAAACAAAAAAGCCAATAGCAGCAGTGGTGTACTACAAGTGCTGTATGGCGTAAAAACCTCAGAATATAGCTATTGCAGGTTGGGCATTAAAAAATGGAATTTTTAAATACGCTTTCATCCAGGTTTTTATCAGGCGATTTGCAGCATGAAAATTAAAATTAGAATGGGCATTTTCTGTATGTTTTGCATATTTGTATAAATACAATAAGTATTGTTGCTTAGTAAAAACACTGGAATATTTTTTTAAATTTACCCAACTCATTATTTAATATATAAATTTATATCTCACTGTACATCATTTAATAACGTCGGTAAGCCAAATATATCTCATTGTAAATTATGTTCCTTTTGGGCTCATTATAAATGTTTTATTTAAAAGATATTTTTGCAAATAAAACAAAACCAGTAGTTTTACACTCTTATTAGATGTATTTGCTCTTAAATAATCTTACATCTACATAACTTATCCGTTTTTAAAATATACACTCCAATACTTCTGAAAGGTTACAGCCTCCATTTCCTGAATTACTACTATTTATTCATCTCTGTAAACCTTTTTTATGCAATCAAAATCTACTTTTTCAACAGTAAGTATGCTATCAATAGCACGCACTTTATTTTTATCCCTTAGTATTTCAGTATTTACATTAGCAACTTTTGCTCAAACCTTTTGTGCAAACGAAACCATATTGTGGTCTGAAAACTTCGGCACCGGTACTACTGCTTCCAGTCATCCGGATATCGTCAATCTTACCTATTCAGCTTCCAATTTTTTGAACGACGGCTACTATAGAATCATCAATAGCACTCAACAAAGAGGAGAATGGCACAGTGCAGCAGACCATACGCCTGCTGATGTAGATGGTAAAATGCTTGTAGTTAATGGATCAGCAGAAACCTTTTACATTCGTACTATTACTAATGGAACTTCCGGATTTCTCCCTGGCTCATATGCTGCAAGTTTATATTTAATGAATGTGAACACACCTGGTACTTGCGGGGCTGCTGCACTATTGCCCAATATTACATTCCAGGTAGAATACAATACTGCTGCCACAGGTACTACAGGTTGGGTGCAAACGCAAAATGTAACTGCCAATGCAGTGGCACAGTCTGCAACACCTACATGGATTCAGTTGGGAGGAGTATTTAATTTACCTGCTACTGCATTAAGAATCAGGCTTACTTTATCAGATGGTACCGTAAGCGGTTGTGGTAATGATTTTGCAATTGATGATATTCAATTTGCTACCTGCCCCGAAGGTGGTCCTTTGCCAGTTGAATTCTTAAGTCTTTCTGCAGTACAAAAAGGCGGCGGAGTATCTGTAAACTGGAGTACAGCATCAGAAAGTAACAACAAATATTTTGATGTAGAAAAAAGTTTGGATGGCAATACCTGGACCGCTATCAACTCTATAAATGGAGCTGGCAATAGCAGTATTGTAAAAAATTATAGCTCATATGATTCAAAACCAGTTGGCGGATATAATTATTACAGGATCAAACAGGTGGACATCGATGGTAAATTCAAATACTCTACAATAGCTAAAGTAAAAATCAGCATAGAAAAAACCGGTGTATCTGTATTAGCTAATCCTTTTGTAAATAACATTACAGTTGATTTCCTTAGCAACAATAACCAATTAGTAAATGTCAGGTTAACAGATATTTCAGGCAAATTGATGGGTACTCAACAATGGAAAATTGCCAAAGGCAGTACAAGGCTAAGTTTTGATAATGTTGCCAACATTCAAAAAGGGATGTACATTTTTACGGTTATAGATGATAACGGAACAGTTATTTATAACAATAAACTGGTGAAACAATAATTAGAAATTACGATCATAAAAAAAGCGGTCATTATAAAATGGCCGCTTTTTTTATTTATTCTTTTTTCATTAATTAAATATTTTTCCAAAAAATACTTTCATATCATTCCATGAAGTAATGTCTGCAGCTTCATTATAAGCAATGGGAATAGAGAATTTTGTGCCCATGGCTGTAGCAGCAGGATTGGTAAAAGCATGTGTGGCGCCCGCATATCCTTTAAAGGTATAAGTGGCTCCTATTGAATCCATTTGTTTTTTAAACTGCGCCACTTCTGTGGCAGGTACAAAAGAATCTGCTTCTCCATGACATACCAATACATTGGCAGTTAAAAGATTTTTATTAGCGGGCACTCCTACCAGGTTTCCGTGAAAACTAACCACGCCTTTTAACGGACTACCCATTCTTGCCATATTTAAAACCTGTGCACCACCAAAACAATAACCAATGGCTGCTATTTGATTGGTATCTGCTACTGCCATCGTTTTTACTTTGGCCAATGCTGCATCAAATCTTGCTTTGGCCATGGCAGGCTGCTTATAAAACGGAGTGGCCAATTTACCGGCCAGCTCCGGGTTATCTGCCTGCTGCCCATTACCATAAAAGTCTACAGCCATAGCAAGGTATCCCATCTCAGCCAGTTTTATTGCTCTTGATTTGGCATAATCATTCAACCCCCACCACTCATGTACAACTAATACAACTGGCCTTTTTTTATCTGTAGAGGCATCATAAGCTACAAACCCATTCATGGTAACACTATCCATGGTATAGCTCACAGCTTCTTCTTTAATTTGCATAACCGGGGTTTCTTTGGCAGTATCTTTTTTAGAGTTACTGTTGTTGCAGGATGCGCCGACAAATAACAAAACCGTTGCTGCTGCAACCGGCCAGTGTTTTATAAATTTCATATGTATATTTTTTTTAGTTAAACAATTAATCTATGGGGTAAGTTCACCATTATTGATAATATAAAAAAATGTAAATGGTAGAATAATGATTAGCCAATCATTTGGAAGATCATTTTATGATCGCTCCAAAATTTATCAAGAGATATTATGCGGGGTTTTAGAAAAGAAATAATAGTGGGCCAATCTGAGTCTTTAAATACATTGCAATTTTGAAGTGTAATGCTGATCCTGCTGATGGGCTGATGGCTTTCATTTTCATAATTCTGCTCCCAGTTCCATTTTTCTTCCAGTTCCTTTTCTAACATTTGCTGCAATGATAAAAACAGGTCATACAGCTTTTGTGCATAGTGTGGGTCAGCCTGTGTTATTTCAATTGCAATTGTAGCTTCCCCGCCGGTTGCATTCATCCTAAAACTAAGATAACGGATGCCTGTTTTGTAATTGATCCAGTTTATTTTTTCGCCTTCGGCTGATAAAACCGGTGACATGTATTTTCCAAACGCCGTCCAAAATGATTGTTTTATCTGTGAAGCCTGCTCCCGGGTATACATATTTTTTTTGCTTAATTTGGCCTTATAAAATCCGGTTTTCTTATAAAACTACTGTTGTACTTAAAGAGCAATTTAGTACTTAATTCTACTTTCCAGTTTTTCATTCCATCCACTACCCTGGGAAATATATAACCCTTCAATTCCATCGTTCCAAAAACAAGGTTTTCATTTCGGGTACGCAGCCCGCCGCCGAGTGCAGGGTAGCCATTGGATTTTTTTACCGGTTCATTCATTGGTTGAATCAAAGAAAGATCACTGAAGACAAAAGGAGCTAAACGAAAACCTGCTATTTTTTTCATGTTATAAAACACTGTTTCTATCTTAAATGTGGTACGCCTTTGCCCTTCTATAAAACTGCCCCTAAAAAAAGGCAATCCAAAATCTGATTGCAGCATAAGTGGTTCATTTAAAAAAGTATTATACTGCCGTGTATAAGAAATACCCATAAAACTCCTGTTATACCAGCGGTTATTAAGTTTAAAAAGCTTTGTAAAATGATTTATCCCCAATAATACATCTACATCCTGAATTTCTTTTTTATTTACATACCCACCCACTTTAATACTATAGGAAAACAATCCCTCTTTTTTATTAAACTTACTTGCATCCATTTCTACTCCATAATAAGATCTTCTAATCCCCTGTTTATTGGTATAACCTCCAACAATGGTTGCATTTAATCCTTCGGGTACATCTTCATTTCTACCAAACCCATAAATGAAATTTGTACGATAAAAATTTTGACGGTATAAGCTGTATGCCACCAGCACCGCATTAATATCGGCATAACGATAATTATACTCCGTGATATATTTTACAGGCACTTTTTTAAAAATATTATAGAACCCTCTTATGGCAACAAAATGCCTCAACCGGTTTTCTGAATCTTTTTGCTTTCCGCTGTTATGACCAAAATTATAACCGCCCCATATATCTGTATTGATAAAGCGGTACCTGAAATCATTACTGTAAATAGAATCGCCCAGGTAACCATTAATGGTAGAATGATAAGATATGGATGCTGCACCGGTAACAGCAGTATACCTGCTGGCCATGGGCTTTTCTACATCTGAATAAATATTTATTTCTTCCAGCCGCCCACTATTAAAAGCTGTATTAAATGTTTTAAATCCATTAGACCAGTTAATAAAACTACCTCTCATATTACGGATCACATACTCTGCACCATACCCATGCGCAGGACTCCTTTCTTTATCATACATCCCAAACAATGCAAAACGGTTTCCAGAACCTCCAATATTTTCTTCTTTAACTTCTGCTTTTATCCTGTTTACACTACTCATGCTAAAACTTCCCCCGATACTAAATACATCTCTTGTAAGTACAATTACATCCACTGAATCTTTTGAATAAACAGAAGGCAGTACATAAATGATAGCATCCTTTAAAAATGTTTGTTCCCTTAAAAAACGCTCATTATCTGCTATTACCAAAGGATAAAAAGGTTGTCCTTCTTTAAAAAAAAGATTTTTTTGAATGACCCTTTCAAAACTATTTAGATGAAGTGAATTGGCGATTTTTACCGGGAGGCTTTTTTTTAGTGGGCTGGTATCATTTAAATTGTAATTAAACCCAACAGGAACAACCGAAATAGTACGAATGATTCTGCCATGATATTTTTTGTAAGGATCTACTGTTTTTACAGGTTCTACATATTCTCCATTAATGTCTATGCTTCGCCCCAGCCTACCCAGTAACCCTTTCTTTTTAGACAGGAAAAAACTATCCGATTGAGGAGCTGCAACCTGGGCCACTACTTTATGAGTATTAATAAGGAGGAAGAAAAAAATTATAAAGTTGTATATGGCCGGCCTCTTCATTGGGTAATAAAAGAGGTTTAGTTGATTTTTTATATTGAATATCTTTTTCAAAAAAAATGTTTCATTTAAGGCCTATTCATATTCCCCGCCCATCGCAGCTTTTCTCATGGCGGTAGCAGTAGAATAACCCAGGTATTTTTCAATTATATAATGAACAAAATAAATAACGGGTGTCATCAGCAATGCTACCACAAACTTATAAATGTAATTGCCGGTTCCTGTTGCAAGTACCTGGCTCATACTCCACGGATCACCCTGCCCTGTTTGAATTCTTTTACCAATATAAAAGGCAATAAATAACACTACAAAACTATCTATTAATTGGGATACGAGTGTGGAACCTGTTGACCTTAGCCAAATCTTTTTTTCGCCGGTTATTCTTTTAATACGGTGAAAAATAAAAACATCCAGTATCTGCCCTATTAAAAACGCAATAATAGAGCCAATGATGATCCATAACCCCTGGCCAAAAATACCCCTGAAGGCGCTATCAGGCTTTTCTATCCCATTTCCTATAGAAAAATATTCAGAAGGGCTTAAGGCAATAGCTGCATTGTAAACAAAAAAGGAAAAAGCAATAAGACCAATGGTGAGAAAGGATAAAAATTTAACGCCCCTGGGTCCGTAATATTCATTAATAATATCTGTCATTACAAATACCACCGGCCACAACAACACACCTGCTGTTAAATGAAAACTAAAGTGATTGCCAAACAGGGCGATATTGGCCCGGGCTACACCAATCGTATCTTCCAGCGAAAATATCTTTACGCCTATCACTTCTGCAAGCAGGGCATTGGTAATAAAAAAACCGGCCAATATGATAAAGAGCCGGGTACTTTTATTGTTGATGATTCCTTTAATCATAAGCTAAAAATTAGAGAAGAAGAAATACCAAATTTGTACAGGCAATAATACTAAATTAATCAAAAGCAACCATCGGGGAAGTGTTTGAATTTTTCCTCTTGCCAGGTGGATAATTGTTGCAACTACAAAAATAAGATTCAAAAAAATGGCTCCATAACCCAGCAATACAAGGGTACTTTGCAAAGGCTGAAAAGGTATTGTGGCATCAAAATTTCCTTTGTTTCTGCCAGCCAGCTCTGCAAAACGCATGATCACCGCTGCTATAAAACACAGGTTGCAAATGAAAACAAGTTTTGAAAAAAAACGCATTGTTTTTGGAAGGTTTAAAAGGTTCAAGAGGTTCAAGGTTCAACGTTTAAGACGTTTAACGTTTAAAGCGTTTAACGTTTCTTAGGATTGTTAATCCATTAGCATCTTGAAATTCTTTCTGAGTCGTGCGTTCTGTATCCAGAATTCTGACTTTAATGACTATTGACTTTTCACTTTTGACTTTTCACTTTTGACTTTTCACTTTTGACATTCACTTTTCACTATTCACTTTTCACTTTACCTTTTGCCTTTTGCCTTTTGCCTTTTGACTTTTGACTTTTGACTTTTGCCTTTTGACCTTTGACCTTTGACTTTTGCCTTTTGACTTTTAACTTTTGACTTTTGCCTTTTGACTTTTGCCTTTTGACTTTTGACTTTTGACTTTTGACCTTTGACTTTTGCCTTTTGACTTTTGACTTTTGACTTTTGACTTTTGACTTTTGCCTTTTGCCTTTTGACTTTTGACTTTGACTTTTGACTTTTGACCTTTGACCTTTCAATCATCACCCAAATCTATTTCCCCCTTCCCCATCCAAACCAGTCGTTGCCATTAGCATATAACATCAGCGCCAGCAATAAAACCATACCCACTATCTGTGCATATTCTAAAAACTTATCGCTTGGTTTACGACCTGTAATCATTTCTCCAAGGGTAAACAATACGTGGCCGCCATCCAAAGCAGGTATTGGCAGAAGGTTCATAAATGCAAGTACGATAGAGAAAAAGGCAGTGATGGTCCAGAAATGTTCCCAATCCCATCCGTTTCCACTAAATACAGAACCCATGGCTTTAAAACCACCTACCCCTTTGTAGGCACCGGTTTCGGGAGATAATATTTTTTTAAACTGATCTATATAAAACTTTAATTCGTTGCCCGCTCTTATAACACCTGCAGGAAGTGCTTCAAAAAAGCCATATTTTTTTACACTGTATTTATAAATGCCCAGGCTGTCATATTCTTCCGGCGTGGAGGGTGTCATAAATCCTACTTTGGCATTGGCCATTAAGGTTATTGGAATCACCACGTTACTGTCTTTTCTTTTTACCGTAAGCAATACCTGGTCATTCTCTTTTTTAGTACTCATAAAAGCAGAGAATACATCATAAAACTCGGTAGTGGTACTGTCTACCATAAGGATTTGGTCACCGCTTAGCAGGCCTGCTTTTTTTGCACTGCCACTATCTGAAACCAGTGTAACAATTACAGGTACCCTTGGGCTGATCATAGGTCCTTCTGATTGTTTTTTCTTCTCTATCAGTTTACCAATAAGGTCTACAGGCATTGGCAGATCCATAGGTTGTCCATCACGAATCACATTTACAGAACTATTAACCACTATCAGCCTTTTTAGAATATTAGAATATTCATCTACAGGTTTACCATCTACAGATACAATCTTATCGCCGTTTTTAAAACCCAAATCTTTAAAAATTGGGTCATTAAAAGCAATGCCATATTTTAATGAATCTACGGGCACTTTCTTTTCTCCCCACACCATTAAAATACCTGCATAAATGATAAATGCCAATAAAATATTTACCGTAACACCACCCAGCATAATGATAAGGCGCTGCCAGGCTGGCTTGCTGCGAAACTCATAAGGCTGGGGAGGTAATTTAAGCTGGTCTTTATCCACACTCTCATCTACCATGCCCGATATTTTTACATAGCCGCCCAACGGCAACCAACCCACCCCATATTCGGTTTCTCCAATCTTCTTTTTAAAAACGGCAAACCATGGATCGAAAAACAGGTAAAATTTTTCAACCCTGCACTTAAACCATTTGGCAGTAATATAGTGCCCAAATTCGTGCAACACTACTAATATGGAAAGTGATAATAATAGCTGTGCAGCTTTTAACCCTACGCTTCCCCAATCAATTGCTAACAAAGTAAAATTCATATATAGTTACGTCTTGCGTTTTTAATTTAAATATTTAATAATGTTCGTTTTGAAACTTAGCTGATGCAAATTGGTATGTTGTAAAAGTGTCGCCCTGATTTATACCGTTAGAACAGGATTGATACAACGATGATGACCTGAATAACAACTGCATGCTCAATAATTTTTACAATTTCATTATTGAAGCGGCAAAGTTACGTGCCTCACCATCGCTTTCAAAATATTCCTCCAATGTTGGCTTTTTGATAAAGTTAATTTTAGCCATTGTTTTTTCTACTACGGCTGTAATATCAAGAAAACCGATACGATTTTTTAAAAATGCCCAAACGGCAATTTCGTTGGCAGCATTTAAAATACATGGCATATTACCACCGGTTTTAAGGGCTTCAATGGCAAGGCCAAGATTGCGAAAGGTTTTATAATCCGGCTCCTCAAAACTCAGGTTGGGGTATTTTTTAAATGCCAGCCTGGGAAATTCGTTGGGAATACGGTTAGGAAAACCAAGTGCATACTGAATGGGTAATTTCATATCGGGCAATCCCATTTGAGCTTTCATACTGCCATCTTCAAATTGCACAATACTGTGAATAACACTTTGCGGATGTATAACTACTTCTATCTGATCGGGCCTGAGATTGAACAGCCATTTAGCCTCAATCACTTCCAGCCCTTTGTTCATAAGGGTTGCAGAGTCAATACTTATCTTGGCGCCCATACTCCAATTGGGATGCTGAAGGGCATGATCTCTTTTTACATTCACTAAAAAATTGGGCTTTTTTCCAAGAAAAGGGCCACCGCTTGCAGTAAGTATAATCTTTTCTATAGGGTTGCGTGCCTCGCCCACCAGGCATTGAAAGATGGCTGAATGCTCACTGTCTACCGGGATGATGGGAGCTCTGTTTTCAAGCGCAGTTTGCATTACAATATCGCCTGCCACTACAAGGGTTTCTTTATTGGCCAGAGCTACCAGTTTACCTTTTGATACGGCTTTGAGCGTAGGTTTTAGTCCTGCAAAACCTACAATGCCAGCCAGCATAATATCGTATGTATCAAAATCGGCTGCTTCTTCAAGCGCCGTTTGGCCTGTAAAAACTTTAATATTATGTGAGCTGAGCGCCTCCTTTACTTTGTTGTATTTAGTTTCATCACCTATCACCACTGCATTGGGATTAAACTCCAGTGCCTGTGCTACCAGTAATTCATCATTGGTTTGTGCGGTAAGGATTTCTACTTCAAAAAATGCTGACTGCGAACGCACTACATCTAATGCCTGTGTGCCTATTGAACCAGTACTTCCAAAAATGGCAATACGTTTTTTCTGGACCTCTTCCCCCATACTTACTGTTTTATCTTATAAAAATTAATATATGTGCGGCAATTTACTGTAATAAATGCTTTAAAGCAGCATTCACTTTGCCAAAATTAAATTGGCTGATGGTATCCTGCATCATCCGGGCGATAGCCGCATTTTGCAAATTGCTGATGGAACCTTCATGAGTATGCTTAACAGTAGTGTCGTATTTAAAATTACCCTGTTCTATATCGGCCCCTATTTTTTTATAGGCATCTCTAAATGGAACACCCTGCAAAACCAGTTTGTTCACTTCTTCTACACTAAACAGGTATCGGTATTTTTCATCTGCAAGGATATTATCTTTTATGCTGATATTATTAAACATGAGTGAAGCCATATTAATGCAATTGTGCAGGTTGCCAAAAGCCGGAAAAAGGTTTTCTTTCAGCAACTGCAAATCCCTGTGATAACCGCTGGGTAAGTTGGTGGTCATCATCGTAATTTCATTGGGCAATGCTTTGATGCGGTTGCAATGCGAACGGATCAGTTCAAACACATCCGGGTTTTTTTTATGCGGCATGATGCTGCTGCCGGTGGTAAGTTCTGCAGGGAAAGCAATAAAATCAAAATTTTGGTTAAGGTATAAACAGGCATCCATACTCATCTTTGCAAAAGTATCTGCTACATTTGCCAATGCCTGGGCCACAATTCGTTCTGCTTTGCCACGACCCATTTGTGCATACACTACATTATAATTCAAATCGGCAAAACCCAGCAATTGAGTGGTAAGGCTGCGGTTAACAGGAAAAGAAGATCCGTAACCTGCCGCACTGCCCAGCGGGTTTTTATTGATAACGGTATAGGCTGCACGCAAAGTTTCTACATCATCTACCAGGCTCTCGGCATAAGCCCCAAACCATAATCCAAATGAAGAAGGCATGGCAATTTGCAAATGGGTATACCCCGGCAATAAATGATTTTTAAATGTTTCACTTCTTTCCTGTAGTAGTTTAAAAAAACCTTCAAGCGCATGCACCAGTTCTTCCAATTCGTGGCGCAGGTATAATTTTACATCTACCAACACCTGATCGTTGCGGCTGCGGGCTGAGTGAATTTTTTTACCGGTATCACCCAGCTTTTGAGTAAGTAAAAACTCTATTTGCGAATGCACATCTTCAATACCGGGTTGTATAGTGAACGCACCATTTTGAATTTGCCCATATATATTTTTAAGTTCGTCGCATAGGGCCGTTGCTTCTTCATTGCTTAGCAAGCCTACGCTTGCAAGCATCCTTGCATGAGCAATGTTACCCAATACATCAAAGGGCGCAAGCATTTCATCAAACTCTTTGTCTCGCCCCACAGTAAAATTTTCTACTGCCTTGTTTACGTCGGTATCTTTTTGCCA
>JBBRFX010000037.1:0-26398 GCA_038241275.1 Chitinophagales bacterium | reverse complement strand
TATAATATTTTTTACATGGGCATTAATGTGGGTGCCTTTATTTGTAATTTTTTCAGTGCAGCAATCATCATTATCTGGGGTTGGAAATATGCCTTTGTTGCGGCCGGTATTGGGATGTTTTTAGGCGTAATCATATTTATCTCCGGCACCAGGCATTATGCCAATGCAGATATTCGCAAACCAATGACCAAAGAAGATATGCCTTTCAGCAAAATCGTTCTTACCATACTGGTGCCTTCTGTGGTAGCGGGTGTATTGGGCTGGCTCATACCCGGCAATATTTTTCAGAGCGATAGTAATGATGCATTCATATTTGCATGTATCCCTGTTATTTATTTTTATGCCTCTCTTTATTTAAAAGCTTCGCCTGATGAAAAGAGACCCATTGGAGCTTTACTGGCCATTTTTGCTGCTGTAATTATGTTCTGGGCTGTATTTAAACAAAACGGAACAGCACTCACCATCTGGGCAGACACTTACACCGACAGGCAGGTAAGCGGCACTGCCGGTGATGTTTTCAGGGGAGTAAACCTTGCAGAAGAAGTTAGCTATCAAAAAGATTCGGTTAATTTATATGATGCACAATTCAGGATACAGAAAAAAGACGGACTGGTGATGAAGGAATATAATTATCCTTCTTATTTTAAAAATGTACTGCCACAAAAACTACCTGCAGAGGGTGCCAAAGCTACATTGTGGAGCACACCGCTCAGCCAGTCTATCAACCCGGGTTGGGTTATTTTATTAACGCCCCTGGTGGTGGCTTTCTTTGCTTTTCTCCGAAGAAAAAATAAAGAACCTTCTACTGCTACTAAGATTGCATTTGGATTATTCATCACTGCGCTTTCGGTATTGGTGATGGTGGCTGCTGTATATATAACCAACAACGGTGCAGAAAAAGCGAGTGTATGGTGGCTCATGGGAACTTATGGTGTGGTTACGGTGGGCGAATTATTGTTAAGCCCCATGGGATTATCGCTTGTATCTAAATTAAGCCCGGTACGCATTACTGCATTGATGATGGGCGGCTGGTTCCTGGCTACTTCCATCGGCAATAAATTATCGGGCATACTGGCCACCATGTGGGATGGGTATGAAGATAAAGCCAATTTCTTTTGGGTGAATTTTGTATTACTCATGATAGCCACTTTCATCATTTTTGCGATGTTGAAATGGCTGAACAGGATCATGAAAGAAAAAGGGGTGAGTTAATTTAATTAAAAAGTAAAAATTTAAAATTAAAAAGAGCAGCATATAGTATGGCTGCTCTTTTTTTATTTTTACCGGCGCCGGTCAACAAACAACTTGTGTGCCGGGAGGCAGATAACAAAAAGTCCCGCAGTTAAAGTATTTGCGGGGCTTTTTTATGTGGGCCTTTGGTTAATCTTCGTAATGATGGCTGTTTGTTGTTTTCGCTTATGAGTGATATTAGTTTAAAAATAATTTTTAATTAATTACAGCACTTATTTTTTGCCAAACAGCAGCATCAAATCCCGAAAGTGCAAAATTGGGATTTGCCGGATCTGATGCATCACCCATTCTTATTACAACCATATTTTTGCTCGGTATTACATAAATTCTTTGATCTTCTGCACCCATTGCTACATACATATCTGCCGGGGCATTTGGCACAAGTGCTGTCTGGTAAATGGTTTGCCCCCCAGGTACCATATAATTGGCTTTACCATTTAGCCACCACAAATAACCATAAGATGGATTTATACTTTGTGATGTACTAACGCTTTCGTTAAAAAAAGTTTCGTTTATTATTTGCTCATTTTTCCATTTCCCTTTGTTAAGAGCAAGTAATCCGAATCTTGCCATGCTACGGGTATTACTGTTGTATAATTTAAATATAAGTCCGTTATTCCAGAAGCCGTCCATCCCTATTTTGTTCTTTAGCCTGCTGTTGAAATAAGATTCAAAGTTTTGATTACTTGCTGCAGCAACAACATCCATCAGTTTTTGAAAAACATTATGGTAAGACCATCTTGTTCCGGCATCTGCCATGTAAGTTAAATTTGAAGTAATTACAAAATTGCTGGAATCATTAATTCCGGAAGTCATTGTAAGCAAATGCCTTGTTGTTATCAGGTTTTCTTTTGCTATCGGTTCACTTGTCCAGCCTGTACCTAAATATTGAGAGACCTTGTTATTAATATTGAGTAAATTTTCCTGTTGAGCAATTCCTGTTGTGGTAGCTACCAATGTTTTGCCCGCACTATTCCATTGCCAGGATGCATTTTGGTTATGCCCGTTAAAATATTCTTCCATTACAATTCTGCCATTTACAAGAATCATAAATGATTTTGTATGTTTTTGAATGAGATAATCTTTTAATGGCTGTACAGCATTTTGGTTCCAACCCAAACCTGATATAGATTTAGTTTCCCAGTCAGTATCAGTATTTGAAGGAAAATACATTGATTCATTGCTGTTGGGTTGTGGTTCTGCTTTGTTACATCCTAAAAATGTAAGTGACAGTAATAAGAGGATTTTAAAATGTTTCATACAGTTATAAATTGGTTTAAAACTCAGACTGCTACTTTTCCAAAAGGTTTAGTACTTTATTTATTTTTTTCAATTGTTAGCTGTTGCTTTACAATAACAGTACAACCTGAGTTTGTGAGAAGAACAGCCACCGCCTGCTAAATATACACACAATGTTAATAGCTAAAATGCAGGTTAGTATTTGTGAATAGAGAGCCATGTAATTTATACAGGGACAATTACTATCAAACTTATTCTGCCAAATTTTGCGACCAGGTAGCGCCGGACAATTCAGCATGGTTTATCCCCGCCTGACTGGCTGCGCAGGTATGCTATTATTGATAAGCACTATTTACAAAATCCGGCAACAAAAAAAGTGCAGCTCTAAAAACAGGCTGCACTTTTTGAATTTTTACTTTTGAATTTTTACTTTTTAAATAAACTTCAAATAATCATACTGTTTCCCCAGTATTTTTTTATCATCACTGCCCAGCCATTTATTTAAAACGGTGGCATACACATTTTGAAAATCTACTTTGTGTTTAAGGTCGCCATCATTTAAATCGGCCAGGTTGGGCATATCATTTAAAATACCTTTTTGTTTGAGCCCACCGCTGATAAAAAACATATTATTGGCAGTACCATGATCGGTACCGTTGCTGGCATTTTGCGATACCCTGCGGCCAAATTCAGAAAAGGTCATCATCAGCACATCGTCAAAACGGTTGTTCTTTTTAAGGTCGGTGGTAAAAGCTTTTACCGCATCATTCAGTTCTGTAAACAAACGTTTTTGTTGTGCTTCCTGGTTTACGTGTGTATCAAAACTACCCAGCGATACATAATAAACTTTGGTATTGATATCGCTCATAATGAGCGATGAAATCGTTTTTAAATTTTTTCCCAACTCTGTATTGGGATATACACCGTTTGCAGGATGTATTTTACTCTGCTGAAAAATATAATCTGCACTACTCAGGGTTTCACTCATCGTTTTGTATAAATAATCTACTGTTGCTTCTGATGATTGATGTGAGGCATTGATCTCTTTGTAAAATTTTTCATTGCTGCTGCTATACAACCTGCGTGGATCGGTAAAAGCAAGGCCATTTTTTTCATTGCCTTTTAATGCAAGGCTCAATACATCATCAATCTCCAGTGCCTGTGTAGGTTTGTCGCAGCCATTACATTGTGCATCCAGGTAGCGGCCAAGCCAGCCAGTGTGCACATACTCATTACTTGCACTGGCACTATGCCATATATCCATACTCCGAAAATGCGAACGGTCAGGATTTGGATAACCCACACTGTTTAAAACAGCCAGGCTGCCATCATCATACAATTCTTTAAATGCTTCCAATGCAGGATTTAGACCCACATCGCCTGTAAGGCCCAATGCTTTGTCTTTGGCTATTCCAAGCCTTGGCCTTTCTCTGTAATAAATATCATTGGTAATGGGTATTACTGTATTTAAGCCATCGTTGCCCCCGCTAAACTGAATGACCACTACTACCTTATTACCTGCAGGAACCATATTTTTTTGTTCAAATGCTTTCAAAAATTTTGGAAGCAACATGGTTGCGGTGGCCAACGAACCTATCTGCAAAAATTCTTTACGTTTAATGATCATAGCTTTTAATTGAGCTTTGGGCCATTAGCAAAAAGCTATTAGCCAATATTATTAATTTGTGTAGTCTTTTAATATAAGCAACCTATGTGTTGTTGTTTAGCTAATGGCTAAAAGTTTCACATCAACATAGCTGATACTCCGGTGTAGTCATTAATTGAATGACGGCAGTTTTAATAAAATTTTCCCTGCTGTCTGATGCAATATATTTATCCAGCAGTTTTGTATCAAGCCTGCTTTTAGATTGAAGCAATATATCTGCAATTTTTTGCGCCAGGTTTTCTCTTTTCGTCTTTTCAAATATTTTGATAACCGGTACCCATTCAATACTGGCAGATGCTCCCTTGCTGGTATACATTTTATTTTTATTGATTCTCTGTTGCTGTTCCATCATCTGTCCCATATTAACATCATCATCATTTTTTGCCCGGATGGTCAATGATTCTTTGGCTGCCAACACCTGCGGAATTTGCAGGCGCACCATCAGTGTGCTGCTGTCAATCCATGTTCGTCCGCCGGGCCAGCCTGCTACATTGGGTGGGTAAAACAATATTTGCCCCAATACTTTTTGAAACAATAACTGAGACTGATCATTATCCAGCTCCAATGGCAGCAGCCTGCGAATGCCTGCCAGTAATTCAATAGGTGATTTTATTTTGTTGCCTATATTTTTTTCTGTGTAAAACCAGTCGCTGTTATAGATATCTTCCAGCAATTTTTTAATATCATAATTACTATCATAAAAACGCTGGCTCAGCCATTGTACGTTTTTGTCATCGGTATTTTCATTTACAAAATACTTATATAGTTTTTGGGTAATAAACACTGCTGTTTGTGGTTGTTCCAATAAAATATTCAGCACATCATCGCCATCATAATTGCCGGTGCGGCCAAGAAAAGTTTTAGACCCGGTATCATGTTGATTTTTTCTAAATACAAATTCCCCCTGCAGGTTAAACCCCCATCCTGTAAAAGCCCTGGCTGCTTCTTTAATATCTTTTTCAGTATAATTTCCACGCCCCATGGTAAACAATTCCATTACTTCACGGGCAAAATTTTCATTGGGTTTTCCTTTGCGGTTTTGCTGGTTGTTGAGAAACTGCAACATGGAGGGCGATTTGCTGACTGCTTTGAGCATCTCCCCAAAATTTCCTAACGCATTTGTGCGGATAGTATGCAACAATTCCTGCTGAAAAAAACTATTAATTACCCTGCAGGCAAAATGCCCATGCCAGAACAGGCTCATTTTCTCCCTTAATTGTGCTTCGCTGTTTATCATTTCATCCAGCCACATCAGGTTCAGATTTTTAAGCTCATCCCTCGATTGCTGCCTTCTCTTTCTACCTGCTTCTGCTTTGGTTAATTCATTTTGCATAGCAAGATCCTGCACACCATTGTATAAACCATCCACCAGGTTTTGGGCCACCTGTATTTTTGTTGGTTGTTTGGATGAAGTTTTTAAAAGCAGTGCCCATAATTTTTTTTGAGAAAGGTCATCCAGTGAAGCAGCATTTTCTGCCATAGGGCCAAAGGCAGAGCGCCATAACAGGTGTTGATTTTTTAAACGATTGGAAATTATCATACTATAAATTTAAGAAAGACGGGTATAAGACTCCTTGTTTTTGTAAACGTTTAACAGTTTTGGGATAATAATTTTTATTCCTTAAACTTCGATGTGAGCTAAAGATGTTTTTGTAAATTGAGTAATAATTTTTTTTATGACTGCTCATGCCTTTAAATATTTATCGCCGGTAATTATATACCTGCTTGCCATCGCTTCTTTTAGTTTTACGGGTTGGATCACCTGGGCTCCCATGCTCTATGCGTGGGTATTGCTGCCCGGCCTCGAACTATTGTTAAACCCCGATCATAAAAATATGAGTGCTGCAGAAGAAGATCTTGCAAAAGCCAACAGATGGTATGATTATATGTTATATATTATTGTACCTATGCAATATGGAGCGCTGGTATATTTTTTATTTGCCATGCAACAAAATAATTTGGCATGGTGGGAAATTACAGGGCGCATATATACCATGGGTTTGCTGTGCGGCACTTTTGGTATCAATGTAGGTCATGAGTTGGGCCACCGGGTAAACAAGGCAGAACAGGCCATGGCTAAAATGCTGTTGGCAACATCGTTGTATATGCATTTTTTTATAGAGCACAACAAAGGACATCATAAACATGTGGCCACGCCGCAAGATCCCAGCAGTGCCCACTACAATGAATCGGTTTACACATTTTACTTAAGAACAATTATTTATTCTTATCTCAGCGCCTGGAAGATTGCCAATGAAGACTCATTTAAAAAATATGGCCATAAGATTCATTACAAAAACGAAATGCTACAGGCTCATTTAATTCAAATAGTATTGGTAGCAGTAATATGGTTTTTCTTTGGCCTTACAGTTATGCTTTATTTTTTAGCCGCTGCTTTTATTGGCATCCTGTTATTAGAAACCGTGAACTATATTGAACACTACGGATTGCAGCGAAAAGAAAACAGCCCGGGAAAATTTGAAAGAACCCTTCCGCATCATAGCTGGAACAGCAATCATGTACTGGGCCGCATCATGTTATTTGAGCTAAGCCGGCACAGTGATCATCATTACATGGCAAGCCGTAAATACCAGGTTTTACAACATCATGATGATGCACCACAATTACCAACCGGATATCCGGGAAGTATGATCCTGTCACTGTTTCCTCCACTTTGGTTTTATGTGATGAATAAGAAAATAAAAGTATTAACTACAAATAATACTGCACCGGGAAAGGTAGCGTACCAAATTTAATCACTTAACTAAAAAAAATAAGTCAATGTATCTAAAAACACATTGACTTATTGACCTTTTAATATTGCTATAAAGTGGCATTAATTTATAACCGCAGCCCCAAAATAAACATGCAAAGCTTTGGGTAAATGTATCCCATCTTCTTTTTGATTATTTTCCAGCAGCGCTGCCACAATACGTGGCAGGGCAAGCGATGATCCATTGAGTGAATGAACTAATTGAGGTTTACCTTCTCCATCTTTATAACGAATCTTCATACGGTTGGTTTGAAAGGTTTCAAAATTACTTACAGAACTTACTTCCAGCCATTTTTGCTGGGCTGCGCTATACACTTCAAAGTCGTAAGTGAGGGCAGAAGTAAAGCTCATATCGCCACCGCATAAACGCAGTATGCGGTATGGCAGTTCCAGGAACTGCAGCAGGCGTTCTACATGATTAACCATTTCTTCCAGTATATCATAACTTTTTGCCGGGTGCACCAGTTGCACAATTTCTACTTTGTCAAATTGATGCAGGCGGTTTAGCCCTCTTACATCGGCACCAAAACTTCCTGCCTCTCTTCTAAAACAGGGTGTATAGGCCGTCATTTTTATTGGCAAATCATTTTCCTTCACTATTTCGTTGGCGTAAATATTGGTAACCGGCACTTCGGCAGTGGGTATCAGGTAAAACCCATCGGCAGTTATATGATACATCTGTCCTTCCTTATCCGGCAACTGGCCGGTACCATAAGCCGTGGCTTCATTTACCATCAATGGTGGTGCATATTCTGTATATCCTGCAGAAGTATTATAATCTAAAAAATATTGAATAAGTGCACGCTGCAGTTTGGCACCCTTTCCTTTATAAACCGGAAACCCACTACCGGTAAGCCTTGCGCCGGTTTCAAAATCTATAAGGTCGTAATCTTTTATCAACTCCCAGTGAGGCTTAGCCGAAGCTATCAATTCAGGAATCGTACCACCCTCATTCACCACTTCGTTATCTTCCGGCGTTTTCCCTTTGGGCACGCTGCTATGTGGCAGGTTGGGAAGCAATAATATTTTTGAATTAAAAGTTTCTTCCAGGTTATCCAATGCCGTTTTATTGGCATTTAAATCTTCTTTCCATTTGGCCACCTCGCCTTTTTTTTGCTCAGCAGCTTCTTTGTCGCCTTTCCCCATCAGCATTCCAATTTCTTTGGAGGCGGTATTCATCAACGCCTGCAGGCTTTCGGTTGTTATTTTTTGTTTGCGCAGCTCTTCATCCAGTAGCAGCAACTCATCTACCAACTCAATATTGGCAAAGTTTTTTACTCTTAGTTTTTCCTTTACAAGGTAAGTATGCTGTTTTATATAATTGATCTGTAACATTTGTTTGTTGCTTTTTAAATTTTCCCTATTTCCGCAAAGATAAAGGCTGCTTTTTAATTTGCAGGAACTGTCTGAATTGCCATCACCTATACATAACCAACGGAAAGGGTTGCAACCGCTGTCGGGGTTAATAAACAGCATTGCATACATTTGCAATTATGTTACACGCCGAAGAAGATTTGCAGGTACGCTGGTTAAAGCTGCGTATTAAACTAAAAGAAAAATTTGATATTAAACCCGATATGAATGGTGTTTTGCTGCTTATTGGTGTGCAGGAACTGGGCCAGGGACCACAGGAATTTAGCAAAGAACAAAAGCAGGACCTGATGCATATTGCTATCTGTACCATCCTTTCGGCCAGCGCTTATTACAAGCTGGATGGGTTGGACGATGAAGGCTGGCCACACTTCACACAATTAAAAGCACTGCCGGAATTTGATACTTATGAACAGGAAAATTTTTTAAAAGACCATGTGCTCCTGTATTTTAGCAATTTAAATTTTTAAAGACCGGTAAATCAATTTTTTTTCTACTTGAGTTCAATCTTCTTAGATTTGACGGGTAAAAAAGTTATCACTTATAATAATTAGAAAAATTTCCAGGTATATGATTAATAGGTTTCGTATTGTTTATGTAATTAACCTGCTTATTTTATTAATGGCAGCCAGCGATGGTTTGGCACAAAAGCCAAAACCCGTACAGAAAAAAAACGTGGCTACCAGTAATAAACCCGCTAAACCAATGTTGGCTAAGGTTAAACCAGGTCCAATACGTATCCGTATTACCACAGATTCTGGCGTGATGGTTATTAAATTATCAGACTCCACACCTTTGCATAGAAATAATTTTGTAAAACTGGTAAAAGATGGGTTTTACGACAGCCTTTTATTTCACAGGGTTATTCCCCAGTTTATGATACAGGGAGGCGATCCTACGAGTAAGTATGCTCAACCCGGAACAAGATTAGGTAATGGTGGCGATACGATGCCCCGGATTCCGGCAGAATTTAACCCTACGCTTTATCATAAAAAAGGAGTGCTTGCTGCAGCACGTGACGGCAACCCCGCAAAAGCCAGCAGCGCCTGCCAGTTTTACCTGGTAGAGGGCAAAATTTATACCGACGAACAGTTAAATATGCTGGAACAACAAAAGGGCTTTAAATATACCTTAGAGCAAAGGGAGATGTATAAAACTGTGGGAGGCACCGCCCAACTGGATGCTGCTTATACCGTTTTTGGAGAAGTGGAAACTGGTGTAGAAGTAATCAATAAAATTGCCAGTGTACCCAAAGATGCGGCCAACAGGCCACTGGGTGATATCAGGATGAAAATGGAAATAATTAAATAAGGGTTCCAAAGGTTTATGCCGTTTAAAAAGTTTTAGGATGACATGACGTATATTAAAATTTTTAGAAATGTTTGCAGTGAGAATGATGCGGAAACTGATAAAAAAAATTATAACTTGCGGCAACAATTTTAATAACTTATAAATAATTAAAAATGAGTTTTCCTGCTAATTTAAAATATACCAAAGACCATGAGTGGATCTCTTTGGAAGGTAACATTGCCACCATCGGTATTACCGATTTTGCACAACATGAGTTAGGTGATATTGTGTATGTAGATATTAATTCAACAGGAAAAACATTATCGGCAGAAGAAGTTTTTGGCACAGTGGAAGCTGTAAAAACAGTAAGCGATCTTTTTTTGCCTGCGGCAGGAACCATTACAGAGGTAAACCCTGCACTGGAAGCTAATCCGGAACTTGTAAACAGTGATCCTTATGGCGAAGGCTGGATGATAAAAATGACGGTAGATAACCCTGCAGATATTGAATCTTTGATGGATGCGGCGGCTTACGAATCGTTGGTAAGCTAAATTTTTGATGCTATAATTCTTAAGTTTTCACTTTTCATTAATACATTTTATTTTACAATATATTCAGAGAGCGTACAAAAATATGCTCTCTGTTTTTTTAAAACGCAGGGACACCCTTTTTCTAATGGCCACAATAAAATCCTGGTTTAATGGTTATACCCCAGCCTTCATTTGGTGGCTGATCGTACTTGTGCTTATGTGTACACCAGGTAAGGATTTACCTGAGCTCGGTAGCTGGACAGAGCTGATAAAGCTGGATAAAATTATTCATGTCGGTATTTTTAGCCTGATGGGTTATTTGTTTATGCGCCCGGTTTACAAAAGAGATTTGCCCGCTGCCCAAAAACAAAATTATTTTCTAAAAATAGCTATCTGCATTTCTTTGTGGGGGATTACCACAGAATTTATTCAGCATTTTTGGATACCGGGCCGCAGTTTTGATTTATGGGATTGGGTGGCAGATACTATTGGTGCATTTTTAGCCATTTTGTTAAGCAGAAAATATCTGAAGCATTTACAAAATTGACTCCCTCACACAAAAAATAACTATACCTTAGCCCTACAAAAAATTAACTCAATGAGAAAAAATTTCCTTGGACTGCTTTTTATTTTAGTACTTAATGTGCAGATAGGTAAATCGCAAACTATTGCCCCTTCTACCGGCAATTTTAATAAATTGGCAGCTTTAGATAACTCTTTTCCTTCTCCAAAATTTTTAAAAATCGGAAACGAAAAATCGGTAGATAAAGAGCCGCTGCCGGTTCGTTACCCCATGCCAGCAGATGCCAATAAAAAATACCAGCCGGATTCTTTAAAAAATAATAATCAGTCAAATTCTGTAACCGCTGTTTCACCAGTAGCTATCAATAATTTTCTTGGCATAAATGATAATGCCACTACCATTCCTCCGGATGTTCATGGCGAAGCCGGACCCAATCATTTAATGGTAGTTCATAATTCAGAATTTTTAGTATCAGATAAAGCCGGGGTACAGCTTGCTAAATTATCTTCCAGTTCTTTTTGGGCTGGAGTAAGTCCTGACGGGGCTGGTGATCCTCATGTGCATTATAATAAATACATCAACCGGTGGATCATGATTGCTCAATCCAATACCTCCGCTACTTCTGCATTGCTGGTTGCAGTATCACAAACAAGCGATCCTACAGGCAACTGGGCCCGTTATGCTTTAGATGTGGATGCTACCAATACAAACTGGTTTGATTACCCGCTGGTTGGATATAATCAAAACTGGTTGGTGGTGGCTGCCAACAGTTTTACCGTTGCTACCAATGCATTTGCAGGTAGCCAGATATATATTTTTGATATGGCTTCTCTATCTGCGGGTGCTGCAGTAAATATGGGCGTGAATGCACAGGTGATACAAAATACTACTACGCAGGGCGGATCTTTATCTCCTGTTACCGTTTTTGAAACCGGCACACCATCCAATACCATGAATATTTTACAAACATGGAATGGTGGATCCAGTGCACTTCGCCTTACTACGCTAACTGGAAATATACCAACCGTAACCTGGAACACAGGCACGGCTGTATTCCCCATAGGATCTACTCCATGGGCAGGTAATTCAGGCATAGCCAACAACAATTCTTCGCCACAGGCAACGGAGCCAAGATTGATAAACTCGGGCGATAACCGAATGTGCAATACCGTAATGGTTAATGGAAAAATTTGGGGTGTTCATCATGTTTTTTTACCACAGGCTGCACCCGATAGAGCAGTTATTCAATGGTGGCAGTTACAAGCCAATGGGGTTGTATTGCAAAACGGTTTTATTGATGACGTAGTGCCTGAAGTACACAGAACTTATCCAAGTATTGCGGTTAATGCCAATGAAGAAGTTTTAATTGGCTACAGTAAATCTACCAATAGAAGTTTTGTATCTGGTGCTTATTCATTTAGAAATACATCTACCCCCATTAACACAATGGACGACGAAGTGGTATATAAAAACGGGGTGGCAACTTACTGGAAAGATTTTGGAGCAGGCCGATGCCGCTGGGGAGATTACAGCAATACCTGCCTTGATCCTGTATCAGGAAGATTTTGGACCTTACAGGAAATTGCCAATACCCGCAATGGAGCAGGAGCGGTAGATAATGATTCCAGGTGGGCAAGCTGGTGGGCAGAGGTAGCCCCATCTGCGCCTGCTGCTTCTGTATTTTTTGTAAATTCCTCATTTAATAGTTCAGAAACCGGCACTACCGGTACATGCCCCAGGTACAAAGATATTATTATACCGGTAGGTATTAATGGTAGTGCTGTAGGCAATGCCACTTTAACTTTTAGCGGCAGTGGGTCTATGGTTAACGGGCAGGATTACCAGATACTAACCCCCACCTTAACTTATATTAATGGAGACAATGCCATAAAAAATATTACTGTTAGAATTTTTGATGATGTAGAGGTTGAAGCCAATGAAACCCTTAATATATCTTACAGCATAAGTGGTGCAGGTGTTACGGCTGCAACTACCGGGCAGTTAACTTCTATATACATTACAAATGACGATGTAACCCCGGCAGCATTTAATGTGGTAAACAATTCACTGGGTTTGCTGACTACCAACCTGGGAAATTCTTCCATCTTTAAAGGTGCAACTGCCAGCCAGGAAAAAATGCAAAATCTTTACCTCGCATCAGATATGTTATCTGCAGGATTTGGCCAGGGCGCAATAACCAGTTTGTCCTATTATTTTAATACAGCAACTCCAACTGCTTATGATAATTTTACCATAAACATGGCCAACAGTGCCGCAACTACCTTAACATTGGGAGGTGCATTTTTAACGCCGGTTTTTACCCAGGTTTTTAATGGCACGTTTACAACTCCTGCTGCGGTAGGATGGAGCTCCATACCTATGTCCTCATCATTCCAATGGGATGGTGTTTCAAATATCGTGGTACAAATTTGTTATGAAAACGCTGCCTTATCTACCGATATTTTATTATTGGGTACAGCGCCCGGTGGATATACTCCTTCTGTTTTTCAAAGACAAACAACAGGCAACGGATGTACATTTACTACTTCCACTGCAAGCAGCACTTTCAGACCCGATATAATGTTTACCATGAATGTAAATGGTCCAACTCCGGAAATCAATTTAAATGCAACCAAAACAGCTTCCTTTGGCCCCAATGCAGAAATATATATAATGAATGCTTCCAATAAAATAATGGCTAGGGTTAAAAATCTTACCAGTTTTGATTATGGTTGTACCCAGTTTATAATAGACAGGCAGGGCAGCACTGCAGTACAATTCTGGAATTCAACCCCGGCAAATTTCCTGTTATCAAAATCATTCAAGGTAATACCTGCCAATAGCAACCCAACTGGTAGTTATGAAATTTCTCTGTATTATACTGCCAGCGAAGTAAATGGATGGCAAACGGCTTCCGGCCAAAGCATAACCAATGCACAAATGGTGAAAGTTTCTAACGGCCGTTTTGTTCCGGATGTAACGCCTGCTACTCCTTTTACAGCCGATGTATCGGTTGTGGGAGCTACAGTTACAAACTATGGTACCAATTATGAAATTAAAGGGGTATTTAATAACAGTTCCTTCTCAGGCTTTGGGGTGGGTGTGCCGGCCGCACCTGTTCCTGTAACATTATTATCATTTACCGGCTACGAAAAAAACAATGCTGCAGTACTTAACTGGACAACAACCTCTGAAAACAATACCCGTGGGTTTGAAGTTGAAAAAAGTTTTGATGGGGCCAGTTTCTCTAAAATTGGGTATTTGAAAGCTGCAGGCAACTCTGCCGTAAATAGAAATTATTTACTTACAGATGCTGCCAAACTCAGTATTATTCAGTTTTATAGATTAAAACAGATTGACTTTGATGGTAGAACTGCTTATTCAAATATTGTGGCTATCCGCAAAACGAACGCATCCCAAATTGAAGTGGTTAGTGTAAGCAACCCTTTTAAGGAAAAAGTAAAAATAGTTTTTACAGAAGCCCCTCAAGACAATGCGGTATTTGAATTGTACGATGCAACCGGTAAGATAGTTATGAGCACACAGCAAAAGGTTTACAGCAGTATTACAGAAATAATGGTACCGGCTAAATTATCGAGGGGTACCTATTTTTTAAGAATACTTGTAAATGATCTCGTATTTAACGAACAATTGATAAAACAATAAATTTGGTAACCTGCTTTTAATATAAAAAATGCCCGGCCAACAGCCGGGCATTTTTTATATGTATTTTTTATTTAAATTGAGGCAAGTAGAATTAACCGAATAACCTATAATTTTAATAATATTGGATGGCATGCAATAATTAATCTATTATGATTGTTTCTTTTAGCAATGGAATTAATAAAGCAGCTCCTAAAATAGCGGAGCCCGCTTGTTTCATACCTTTTAACCACTTACATTTGCTTATATGATGAACGTAGAGAACATGGAATACAATACAACACGCAACCACCTTATCATGAAAGAATATGGCAGACATATTCAAAAAATGATTGAAAATTTATTAACAATAGAGGATAAAGAACAAAGGCAGCGGAATGCCTATGTGGTGATAGAACTGATGGGTACCTTAAACCCGCATTTAAAAAATGTGGAGGATTTTCGCCATAAATTATGGGATCATCTTTTCCTGATCAGTGATTTTAAACTGGATGTAGAAAGCCCTTATCCTATCCCAACAAGGGAAACTTTGAGAGCAAAACCGGAAAGATTAAAATATCCAAAAAGTCATCCCCGCTATAACCATCTCGGAAAAAATATAGAAGTGGTAATGGAAAAAGCCCTCAAGGAAGAAAACCCTGAAAAAAGACAGGGCTTTGCCAATGCGATTGCCTATTACATGAAATTGACTTATAGTAACTGGCATAAAGAACTGGTGCATGATGATACCATTCAGCAGGAATTAAATACCATGACTAAGGGCGAACTGGAATTCAACAATCGTCCGTTTGTAAAACACCGCACAGATATTCGCAGCGACAGGGATGATTATCCAAGCACAGGACGCAACCAATACCGCAAAAATTTTGGCAGCAGAGATGGTGGCGGCGGAAGAGATAACAGAAGCAATCAAACAGGTGGCAGCAGGGATAATCGCAACCGCAACCAGGCAGGTGGCGGAGGTAACAGGGATGTAGGTAACAGGGATGGCGGCGCAAGAGATGGTGGCAGAGACAACAGGCCCAGTAATAATAATAACAGGAATTTTAAAAAAAGATACTAAGAGATGTTTGATTTATGATGTTTGATCTATGATGTTTGATCTATGATGTTTGATTTATGATGTTTGATTTATGATTTAATAAAAGACCCTGGTGTTTAATACGACATCAGGGTTTTTATTTAGGTTTGCAGCTATCTAAAAGAGTTAGTTCCAGATAGATTCCATTAACGATAGTCCATTGACTATTGACTATTGACTATTGACCATTCACCATTCACCAACCTGTTTTATAAAATAAGAGCAAACCATGAGCATATTTGAAGTACGAGGAGGTAAACGACTGAGTGGTGAGATTACACCACAGGGTGCCAAAAATGAAGCTCTGCAAATTATAAGTGCCGTTTTATTAACTGCCGAAGAAGTAACCATCCATAATATTCCCGACATTATAGATGTGAACCTGCTGATAGAATTACTGGGAGAAATGAATGTAGCCATCACCCGCACAGACCGGCATACCTGCAGCTTTAAAGCAGACAATGTAAATGTAGATTATTTGCAAAGCGACGACTATCATAAAAAAAGTGCAAGGTTGCGTGGATCAGTCATGCTGGCCGGACCTTTGCTGGCAAGATTTAAAAAAGCTTACTTGCCAAAACCAGGAGGCGACAAAATCGGCCGTCGCAGGCTGGATACCCATATAATAGGTTTTGAAAAACTGGGCGCATCTTATCATTACAACAGCGACAGTAGTTTTTTTACACTGGAAGCAAGTGAATTAAAAGGAACTTTTATTTTACTGGATGAACCCAGTGTAACAGGCACAGCCAATATATTAATGGCAGCCGTAATGGCCACAGGCACCAGCACTATTTATAATGCAGCCTGCGAGCCTTACCTGCAGCAGCTTTGCAAAATGCTGAACCGCATGGGTGCCCACATTGAAGGCATCGGAAGCAATATGCTGATTATTAAAGGCGTAAAAGAAATGAATGGTACCGTGCATACCATGCTGGCAGATATGATAGAAGTGGGCAGTTTTATTGGCCTGGCTGCTATGACACATAGCAATATCACCATTAAAAATGCAGGTGTAGCATCACTGGGAGTTATCCCCGAAAAATTCCGGCAATTAGGAATTGAAATAAATATAAACGGAGATGATATTCATGTGCCTGCGCAGGAATATTATGAAATACAAAAATATATGGATGGCGGAGTGCTCACCATTTACGATCATCCATGGCCGGGCTTTACACCCGATCTGCTGAGTATAGTACTTGTTACCGCTATACAGGCAAAGGGCAGTGTACTCATTCATCAAAAGATGTTTGAAAGCCGCTTATTTTTTGTAGATAAACTGATAGAAATGGGCGCACAAATTATTCTGTGTGATCCTCACAGAGCTGTAGTAATTGGGCTGGAAAGAGAAACTCAATTAAGGGGAATTACCATGAGCAGCCCCGATATAAGGGCTGGTGTGGCATTGCTCATTGCTGCATTAAGCGCAACCGGCAAAAGTACCATTCAGAATATTGACCAGATAGACCGTGGTTACCAATATATAGATGAGCGGTTGAGAAACCTGGGTGCAGATATTAAAAGAATTAATTAAGGAGGCCCAAGGTGAAAACCTGGTTTTGCCGGCAACCATTTAATTAACTGAGATGGTTATGCCAACAATTTTACCAGCTTTATTGCACAGCACATGCAATCTTTTAGATTATTCCTTTTTCTTTTCATTTCTTTGCACATGAGTTTTTTTTACCACAAAATATTAATTATTACTGCCCCATCCGGAGCCGGTAAAACTTCTATCACCCGATACCTGATGCAAAGGTTTCCCCAACTTTCATTTTCTATATCTGCTGCTACCAGAAACGCAAGGAACAATGAAATAAATGGTTTAGACTATCATTTTATGAGTGAGGATGAGTTTCAGCAAAAAATAAAAAACAAAGAATTTGCAGAATGGGAAATGGTATACGAAGGAAAATATTATGGCACGTTAAAGTCGGAACTGGAGCGTATTTGGGCCAATAACCAGATACCTGTGCTGGATATAGATGTAAAAGGTGCCATACATGTACAAAAACAATACCCTGTAAATACCCTTAGTATTTTTATTGAGCCTCCATCGGTAGATGAGCTTAAAAAAAGGCTGGATAGCAGGGGAACAGAAACGGAACATTCCCTGGAAGCAAGGATTAATAAGGCTTCTTATGAAATATCTTTTAAAACACATTTTGATAAAGTGGTTGTAAATGCAGACCTGGAAAGTGCCTGCCAGGCCGCAGAAAACCTGGTAACCGATTTTTTAAAAGAACCCCTTCAGCAAGGCCATAAAGATGATTAAGCTTATTTTCTTATTTTTATCATATGGAATACACCGCATTACTTAGTATTTTTTTTATTTCCATTGCTCTTATCTGCTTTTTTGCAGGTATAGAAATAGCTTTTATTTCTGCCAATAAATTATCAATAGAATTAAGTAAAAAACAGGGCACCTACAGCGGAAAAACCTGGGGCAATTTTTCTGAACATCCTACCAGGTTCATTGGTACCATCCTGGTAGCAATCAATATTGTGTTGGTTATTTATGGTTTACTGGTAGGCGAAATGCTCACTCCTATCTGGGATATCATCAAAGACAATTTGCCCAGGTCTTCAGAAAATTATGTGAATTACATCCGGTTGTTTGTAGAAACATTAATTTCTACAAGCATCATCCTGTTTTTAATCGTTTTTAGTAAAGCAGTTTTTCAATCTAAAAACAATGTGGTTTTAAAGAGTGGAATCATTAGCTATTTTGCCCGTTTTTTCTCCTGGCTTTTTTCAGGTATTTCTTCCACGTTCATCAGCTTTTCTGAGTGGATGCTTAAATATGTTTTCAACGTAAAATTATCCGACAAAAAAGAAATGTTCAGCAAAATAGACCTCGAACATTTTATACAACAAAGCAAGGGTTTTAATGAAGATGAAAATTCTGAGATCAATAAAGAGTTGTTTGAAAATGCTTTATCTATCAGTGATATAAAATTAAGAGAATGCCTGGTGCCCCGAAAAGAAATTGTAAGCATTCCTATGAGCAGCACAATGGAAGAGGTAAAAAATACATTTATAGAAACCAGGCTTAGTAAACTGGTGGTATATGAAAATGATATTGACAATATAACAGGGTATATTCATCAGCTTGATCTTTTTAGCAAACCATCTTCTTTAGAAGAAATTTTAGTGCCTATACCCACAGTACCCGAAAGTATGAGTGTGCCAGGGTTAATGAATAAGTTTACCAAAGAACGAAAAACAATTGCCTGGGTAATAGACGAGTTTGGTGGCACTGCCGGTATTGTAACAATGGAAGACCTGCTGGAAGAGATCTTTGGGGAAATAAAAGATGAGTATGATGAGGTGGATGAATTGGTGAACAAACAAATATCTTCTAATGAATATCTTTTTAGTGGCAGGCTGGAGCTTGATTTTATTACAGAGAAATATGACCTGGAATTTAAAAATAATGAAGATGCAGAAACGCTCTCCGGCTTTATCATTCAAAATAATGAAGCCATTCCCCAACAAAAAGAACGCATTATTGTAGGCAATTACCAGTTTGATATTTTAGGTGTTAGCGGCACCCGGATAGAAACCGTAAAACTAAAAGTGCTTAAATGAATTTAGGTTATACAGCCTTTAGGTTGTTTATTTTTGCAGGATGACAATTGCCGCTCACATTCATACATCTGCCAACGAATCTCCATTTTTACCGGAATGCATAAGCAGGCTTGCCGCACAAAAAGCCAATGATCATTTTATTATTTTTTCCGAAAAAAAAATAGCTGCTTTAGCTGGTTACAGCAATTGCACACAAATTTTAATCAGCCCTGTTATCAAAAACAGTTTGCTGCTGCACTATTGGTATAATTTTAAACTTCCTGCGCTTTTAAAAAAATATAATCCGGCTGTTTATATCAGCGAAAACAGTGCATGTTGCCTGCGCACCGCTACCCCACAAATAATGATTATTAAGGATGATTTTATACATCCAAAAAAATCTCCCGAAAAAAATATTTATTCCCGTTACCTGAAAAAATATTTTATAAAATTCGCCCAAAAAGCAGCAGCAGTTGCAGTAACTAAAGCATATACAGAACTGCAACTGTTAGCCAGGTATCCGGAATTGAAAAATAAAACAATTACCATTCTACACGGGCTGGATAATATTTATAATCCTGTTTCAGAAAATGAAAGAAAAATGATACAGGAAAAATATGCGGAAGGCAACGGGTATTTTGTTTGCGAATGCTCAACCCTTACCCAATCACACATGATACTGGTATTGAAAGCGTTTTCTATTTTTAAAAAACGATTAAAATCGGGGATGCAACTTTTACTGATTAACAAAACAGGTGAAAATCCTGTACCCGATTTTCATATTTATAAATACCGGAATGAGGTACAGATACTTGCCTATGTATCTAAAAAATGGGAAGCTGATATTGTAGCTGCTGCATATGCAGCAATTTACCTTCCGTGCTTTAGCAGCACCAATAATTGGGGATTGCAATGCATGGTATCGGGGATACCACTGCTCACAATTGAGCAGAAGGATTTACCCGCCATGTATCAAGATGCAGCCATGTATGCCTCTGCCGATGAAAAAAAGATAGCTGACTATATGATGATTTTGTATAAAGATGAAACCTTTAGAAATGTATATATTAGTAAAGGGCAAAAACTGGCAGCCTCCTACAACTGGCAGGATAGCAGCAACAGTTTATGGCAAACTATTTTGCAGCAGCACAGGGATTAGAGAGCAATCCTTTTTACCTTTGCCACTTAAAATTTTAACTCAATGCGCCAATCAACTATAAAAATTGATGTATTACTGGATCCCAATAAAATTCCGGAACAAATAAACTGGCAGGCTACAGACAGCAGTGCAGATATGGCACAGAAAGCAAAAGCCATGTGCTTAGCCTTTTGGGATGGTGCTGATAAAACTGCTTTAAGAATTGATCTTTGGACAAAAGATATGATGGTAGATGAAATGGGAGATTTTTATTACCAGATGCTGATGGGTATGGCAGATTCTTTTAAAAGATCTACCAACCAGGCAGGCCTGAGTGAGGAATTGAAAGTTTTTGCCAAAGGCTTTTTTGAAAAATTTAAAGAGATACAAGTGAAGGAACAAGGTGGAGAAGAAGCGGTTAGCGGTTAGCCAATAACTACAAATCTTAAACTGCATCAATATGCCAAATTTTAAAGAACTAAAAAATTGGTAAAAGGTTTTAAAATTGAGTTTATTTGCTTTAAACCTACATTTGATTTAGCAGCTAATTTCTAACAGCCAAAAAAAATCTAACAAAGTAAATTATAAATTATGTCTTTAGAATTACAGGTAATGGCAGAAATGAAAGATGCCATGAAAGCAAAAAATGAAGCCGTACTGCGCAGCTTAAGAGCTATAAAAGCAGAAATAATTAAAGCCAAAACAGATCCCGGTGCCAATGGACAAATTGATGAGGCTACGGAACAAAAGTTTTTGCAAAAAATGATGAAACAACGCAAAGATTCTTTTGAAATATTTACCCAACAGGACCGAAAAGATCTTGCAGATAAAGAACAGGAGGAAATGGAAGTCATTGAAAAATTTCTTCCAAAACAAATGACCACTGAAGAAATTAAAGAAGCGGTTATTGCCATCATCGCTCAAACAGGCGCCTCCTCTGCTGCAGATTTAGGCAAAGTGATGGGCGTTGCATCCAAACAATTGGCAGGTAAAGCAGATGGTAAAACCATCAGTGCTATGGTAAAAGAATTGCTGGCTTAAATACAACTATGTTTATAGATATTGTTTTTTTGCTGTTGCTCCTGTTGGCCTGTGTAAAAGGGCTTAGCAAAGGATTGATTGTTGCATTGTTTTCAATCATCGGCTTTATTGCAGGCCTTGCTGCTGCATTAAAATTATCGGCTTATGCAGCAGAAAAACTTTCTGCCACTTTTAATACATCCGGCAAATGGCTGCCATTTATTTCTTTTTTAATTGTTTTTTTGGTAGTGGTAGTACTGGTTAACCTGGGCGCAAAGCTCATTCAGAAATCAGTAGAAATGATACTGCTGGGCTGGGTAAACCGTTTGGGTGGTGTACTGCTATATATTTTATTATACAGTATCCTGCTGAGTATTTTTTTATTTTACGCTGCACAGCTCCATTTTATTTCGGTAGAAACCATTGCAGCTTCCATTACCTATCCGTTTCTTAAACCGCTTGGCCCTGCAATTATCAACTCCTTGGGTTCTGTAATTCCACTGTTTAAAGATATGTTTGCTCAATTGCAGGATTTTTTTGGGAAAATACCTGAAACTATGCCGGCTAAATAACTTATTCCATATCCTTTTGCTGCCAACTGATAAATTTATATAAAATTATATTTGTTGCTATGCAGGGATTTGTCCCACCGGAAAGAGATCCCTGTATTTGCATTTACCCACCAAAACGCATAAACGCTGTATTAAAACTCCCTCTTAATTTTTTCCTTATTTTTTTTAAATTATTTTTTACCATAACAGCTTGTTATAAAACTTTTTTATAAAGTTCGGATGCTTCTTAAACCCTGCTGCAACCGGGCTTATATACAAAAAAAACCATCGTAATGTTACCATAAATTTGCGATAACCGATCTTTCATGTTATGCATACAGGTTTATATTGATAATTTAGTGGTATCTCATCCATGATTATGATACCGGCATTTTTTTTATTATTTCAAAAGTAAAACAGTATAAATGATTGCTTGAAATAATTGAATCATTTAATTACATGTTTGGTATCTTTGATTCATTGCCGATTTTTTAATTTAAATCGTTTATTTTAGCAACAGATTGCAAACGGATTTACTACATTACCAACAAATGAGCTACGAAATAAAACAAGACGGCAAATTTAGATTTATTGAAGAGGGCCAGGGCGAAACGCTTATGCTGTTACATGGCTTATTTGGAGCACTTAGCAATTTTAAATATTTAATAGAATATTTCAAAAAAAGCTACAAAGTAGTTGTACCCATTTTGCCATTGCTTGATATGGACCTGCTGCATACATCAGTAAGTGGTTTGCAAAAATATGTTTACAAATTTATAGAACACAGAAATTACGATCATATTCACCTGATGGGAAATTCCTTGGGCGGGCATGTAGCACTGATAATTATTTTAAAAAATCCTGAAAAAATAAAGTCACTGATTCTTACAGGCAGTTCGGGACTTTTTGAAAATGGAATGGGAGATACCTATCCAAAAAGAGGCGATAAGGAATATATCCGCAATAAAACAGCGCTTACTTTTTACGATCCGGCAATGGCTACAGATGAACTGGTGAATGAGGTTTTTGAAATTACCAACAACCGTATAAAAGTTATCAAAATTATTGCATTGGCTAAAAGTGCCATACGCAATAACCTGGGCGAAGAACTTAAAAATGTTAAACAACCTACCTGCCTTATTTGGGGTAATAATGATACCATTACACCCCCATTTGTAGGTAAAGAGTTTAACAATTTAATCCCAAACAGCGAATTGCACTTAATTGATAAATGTGGGCATGCGCCAATGATGGAAGTGCCTGAAGCGTTTAATCATATATTAGAAGGCTTTTTGGCAAAATTAAAATCTCCTGCTGCAACGGTTTAGACATTTATTTGGTCTCATTCATTAACCCGGCTGTTCTTTCCATACATTATGTAATACCTAAATCCAGTTACATGTTAACAGTAGATTTAATAAACAACAATATCCCCCGCCTGCAACTACAGGATACAATTGTAAAAGCATTACAATTGATCAATGATTTCAGGCTAACACATTTGCCCATCGTTTCAGAGGATAAGTACCTTGGCATGATTGGGGAAGAGGACCTGCTGGATGCCAAAGATCAAAAACTCACCATAGAAGTACTCCAGGACCATTTTATCCAGGCAGCAGTAAGAGACAATATGCATTTTTTAAATGCGGTAAATGCAAGCATTCAATTTGATACTAATATAATTCCTGTAGTAAATGAAGAAGGCGATTTGGCGGGAGTAATATCAACCACAGACCTTTTAAAGACTTTGGGGAATTTTGCGGGAGCCAACGAAATTGGTGGTATCATCGTTCTGGAAATGGAAAGATCGCAGTTTGCTATTTCTGAAATTAGCCGCATTGTAGAGAGTAATGATTGCACCATACTTCACCTAAACTCCAATACCGATCCTGTTACGGGTTTGCTCACCGTTACTTTACATATTAATAAAAGGGAAATTGCATCTGTTGTATCTACATTTGAGCGGTATGAATATGATGTTATTTATTATTTTGGCAATGAAAACTTTGAAAATGAAATTGACAGCAACTACCGGCATTTAATGAATTACCTGGATATTTAAACCCCTGTTGTTTAATGAAAGTTGTTACTACAAACCCTGTTTCCGGGAAAATTTTTCTATCACATTTATTAATAATTTTTAAACGAAACCGGCTGGCGGCAAAATGGCTGGTTGTTTTTTTAATTACAGGTACTACTCCATGCTTTGCTCAAAGAGAACCTGCCGGATTTTATGAACTGGTAGATGCTAAACTTCTTATTGATTCCAACGCCCATCTCTTTATATCTTCTATAGAGGTTAATGGTAATAAAAAAACAAAAAGATATATCATAGAAAGAGAAATGCGGTTAAAGGCCGGCGACTCCATAGCTGCTGCCGGCATTTTTGAAAAGCTGCTTCGCTCCCAGGAACTTATTTACAACACCACTCTTTTTACAGAAGTTTCACTGGTACCTTTTTTTAATTCGGCCACAGATATCAGCATACATGTAACTGTAAAAGAAAAATGGTATATCTATCCTACCCCACAGTTTCAACTGGTAGATAGAAATATAAATGAATGGATTAATACCTTTAATGCCGACCTGGAAAGGGTTATATACGGTGCCAAGTTTGCTCATTACAATCTCAGCGGCCGCAGAGATCAGTTAAGAATTTACCTGCTAAATGGTTATGCAAGAAATCTCTCCTTTACTTATAATGCCCCATACAGCAACAAAGCACTTACCGAAGGTTTTTCTATTGCTGCCAGCTATACTCAATTCAGGGAAGTTATTTATAAAACCAGTGATAAAAATTTACCGCTGGCCTATAAAAACGATGGGTTTGTGAGAAATAGTTTTTCTGTAATCGGCTCCTACATTATACGAAAAGGATTTTACAGAAGACATCTTTTTACTATAGGATATAATAATTTAAATGTAGATGACAGTATAACCAAAACATATAATCCTGCTTATTTTAATACAGATAAAAATTATATTGGTTACCCCGAAGCTGGATATACTTATCAATACATCAATACAAACAATGTAAAATATCCGCTCACCGGAAAAATATATTCACTCGCACTTTTAAAAAAAGGAACCGGCTTTAAGGGCGGAATCAATATGCTTTCAATTGATGGCGACTATAATAAATACTTTTCCCATGGCAAAAACTGGTATAGCATTGTTCAGGCCCATGTAAAAATAAAAGCTCCCTTCACCCAGGCTTTTATTAATCAAAGAGCTTTTGGCTATGGAGATTTTTACATGCGGGGTCTTGAAAAATATGTTGTAGATGGAGTTGCCAGCAGCCTCGCAAAATTTACTGTAAAGAAAAAAATCGTTTCCTTTAATATTCCTGTTCCCCTAAAAAATAAAGTGGTATCCAAAATACCAATCACGCTGTTTGCAAAAACTTTTGCCGATGCCGGGTACAGCTATAACAAATTGCCTTTGGCAACATTGTTGGGTAATCGATTCCTTTACTCAGGCGGTTTTGGCATAGATATCCTCAGCCTGTACGATATGAATTTGAAACTAGAATACAGTTTTAATCAATTAGGTGAAAAGGGGTTATTTTTGCACGCTAAAGGCGGTTTTTAAAAAACCCTTTACAGATAAATGAGAATAGCTATTTACAGTCGTGGTATAGAAAATAATCAACTGGAGGATATCGAACTGCTTTTAAGCGTACTGCTTAAACATGGGGCAGAACCTGTTTTTTACCAGGATTTTTTTAACCAGTTTTATTCTGCAGTAAACCTGGAAGGAACCTACTCCACTTTTAATTCCAGCGATGATATGGATAGCAGCATTGATTGCCTTATCAGCCTTGGCGGAGACGGCACTTTGCTGGATACCGTTTCCCTGGTAAAAGATACCGGTATTCCTGTACTTGGTATTAACTACGGCCGGCTTGGTTTTTTGGCTAACATTGGCAGAGAAGAAATCAATTCTGCTGTAGAAGCCCTGGTAGACCGCAAATATGTGCTGGATAAAAGAACCTTGCTTCACCTGGATGCTAATCAACCATTGTTTGGCGATGTGCCTTATGCGCTCAATGAATTCACCTTACACAAGAGTGATATATCACCCATGATAAAAATTCACACTTACCTGAATGGTGAATTTTTAAATACATTCTGGGCCGATGGATTGATTGTGGCTACCCCTACCGGTTCTACCGGTTATTCTCTTAGCTGCAACGGACCCGTAGTTTTTCCGGAAAGTGCCAGTTTTGTAATTACACCTGTATCGCCTCATAACCTTAATATCCGGCCCATCATTGTTCCGGATAATAATATTGTTTCTTTTGAAGTGGAAGGCAGAACCGATAATTTTATCTGCAGCATGGATAGCCGCAGGGAACTCGTATCAAAAGAAATTCAACTGGCGGTAAAAAAAGAAGAATTCGGACTTAACCTTATCCGACTGAATGAAAATAATTTTCTGCAAACACTACGTAGTAAATTGTCCTGGGGGTTGGATAAACGGAATTGAAGTTCAAGGGTTCAAGGTTTAAGAGGTTTAACGTTTAAGGTTTAAGGTTTAACGTTTTTTAATCTTGTTAATTCATTCGGTATCTTGCGTGGCTCATTTTTTTGACTTTTGACTTTTGACTTTTGACTTTTGACTTTTGACTTTTGACTTTTGACTTTTGACTTTTGACTTTTGACTTTTGACTTTTGACTTTTGACTTTTGACTTTTGACTTTTGACTTTTGACTTTTGACTTTTGACTT
>JBBRFX010000036.1:0-26416 GCA_038241275.1 Chitinophagales bacterium | reverse complement strand
TGCCGCCATTAGTCCAAAGACTATGACTAACATTAAGTAAATCTTCTTCATAAAAATTTAATTTGGTTAAAAAATAGATTCATTAATTTTAAGTAAGAAAAATTTTTGACATAGTGATACGCTAATTAATTTTGGATGTGTGGCTTTTGATAGGAAATTAAGACAAATGGATAATGTAGGATTCCCAAGCGGGACGCTGAAAATAAGGCTTTTGAGCTTATGTTTTAACAAAATGTTAAATAATTATTTTCCACATATTAAAAAAGCTCCCAAGGGGAGCTTTAAAAAATTATTAAAAACAAGAGAAAGACAGCGGGTTATTTTTTCCGGAAAAACAAACGGATAGGGATACCGCTGAATTCAAAATTTTCTCTCAGTTTATTTTCTAAGTAATTTTTGTAGGGTGTTTTAATATCATCCGGGTAATTACAAAAGAATGCAATGCTTGGAGTATTGGTAGGAAGCTGGGTAACATATTTTATTTTTACCTGGTTGCCCCTTACTACAGGTGGGTGATAACTTTCGATGGCCTTTAACATCACTTCATTTAATTTAGAAGTTGGCACTTTCCTGTTCCTGTTTTCAAATACTTTTAGTCCCATTTCTATGCACTGAAATATGCGCTGTTTTTCTGTAACCGATATAAACAAAATTGGAACATCCGAAAAAGGAGCCAGTCTTTGTTTTAAATCTTTTTCATAATCCCTGGCAGTATTGGTTTCCTTGTCTATCAAATCCCACTTATTTACCAAAACTACAATTCCTTTTCCTTTTTTGGTGGCCATAGAAAAAATGGCCAGGTCCTGGGCTGTAATTCCTTTGCCGGCATCCAGCAGGAGCAAACACACATCTGCTTCATCCATTGCTTTAATGGCACGGATCACAGAATAAAATTCTAAATCTTCGTTTACTTTATTTTTTCGGCGGATACCTGCTGTGTCTATTAAAACAAACTCTTTGTTGAATAGATTATAATGCGTGTGAATAGTATCCCTGGTGGTTCCGGCAATATCACTTACGATAGTGCGCTCCTTGCCTACCAATGCATTTAGCAAAGAAGATTTACCCACATTGGGCTGACCAATAATGGCAAATTTTGGGATGCCTTCCAAAGCTGCATTCTCATCTACATTATCTTCCGGTATCAATGCTACCAATGCATCCAGCAATTCGCCGGTACCACTGCCACTGATGGAAGAAAGAAAGAAAATATTTTCAAAACCCATACTGTAAAATTCACTTGCTTCCAGCAAACGGGTATGATTATCTACTTTATTTACTACCAAAAAAACGGGCTTGGTACTTCTGCGCAGCATTTCAGACATTGATTCATCCAGGTTGCTGATGCCAGTGGCAGCATCTACCATAAATATAATTGCATTGGCTTCTTCAATGGCTATGTGCACCTGCTTCCTGATTTCCCTTTCAAATATATCATCACTGTTTGATACAAATCCGCCTGTATCAATTACGTTAAAGGTTTTGCCTATCCATTCTGCTACGCCATATTGCCTGTCTCTGGTCACTCCACTTATATCATCTACAATGGCTTTGCGCTGCTCAAGCAAACGGTTAAAAAATGTACTTTTCCCTACATTGGGTCTTCCTGTTATTGCTACTGTAAAACTCATACCCATGTCCCCTAAAGGGGAACTTGATTTTATTGGTTATTAATTATTCCAGTCAAAATTAATTTAAAATAAAACTGACTGAAAAGTATTGCTAATAATTAAACTGTTGCCAGTTCCCCCTTTCGGGGGCGGAGGGGGCTTTTAATACCCATACTCCTTTAAATGAACCTCATTATCTCTCCACTTTGGGCGCACTTTTACAAAGAGTTCCAGAAAAACTTTACTCCCCAAAAATGCCTCAATATCTATTCTTGCAAGCGTGCCCAGTTTTTTTATCATACTGCCCTTATCGCCAAGGATGATTCCTTTTTGAGTATCCCTTTGCACAATAATATCAGCAGAAATTTTAATGAGGGTTGTCTTCTCTTTATATTCTCTTACCAACACAGCGGTATGATAAGGCAGTTCTTCCTGGTATAACTGGTAAACTTTCTCCCTGATTAATTCACTCACAAAAAACTTAGTTGGCAAATCACTGATATCATCACCTTCGTAAAAAGGATGGCCCTCGGGAAGATAAAATAGAATTCTTTGCAGTAATTCATCAATACCCGTTTTTTTTAATGCAGATATCAGCACTACTTCTTTACAATAAGTTTGTGCTTCAAAAAAAGTTTTGGTTCTTAAAATAGTTGCCTCATCTTTTACCGCATCCACTTTGTTGAGTACCACTACTACGGGTGCTTTCAACTTAAGACTCTTAAATATTTCGTGGCTTGAGTCTGCCGGTTCCCTTGCATCTGCCATCAGCAAAGCTACATCTGCATCTTCGAGGCTGCCTTTTACGGCAGACATCATTTTTTCATGCAGTTTATATTTGGGATCAATAATGCCGGGTGTATCGGAGAAAATGATTTGGTAATCATCTGTATTTAATATTGCTTTAATACGATGACGGGTGGTTTGCACTTTATGCGAAACGATGGCCATCTTTTCGCCCATGAGTGCATTTAGCAATGTACTCTTGCCTGCATTGGGCTTACCAAAAATATTTACGAAACCAACTTTCATTGTATGTGATCAATTTTTATATGTACATAAAATTGATTACCACATACCAGTTGAATAAAGAGGAGATAATCAATTCTATAGCAGTTTTTCTGCCAAGAAAAATAAATTAGCCGGAGCCATTTAATTTAAAAAGGCTCTACTGAGCCTTTTTAAATTTTTGTTGCGAAGAGAAGGATCGAACTTCTGTCCGCCCTTTGGCGGATATGAACCACATTACATCGCTTTAATAATAGACCAAATAAAGTTTCTTCCTTTTGCTGTTTTTAGTTCCTTTTCTCTTCTCATGGCATCTGATTTTAGCTCGTACACTTCTTTATAAACTAATTGCCAAGGCCTGAACTTAATGGTCCATCCCTTTTTACCTAATTCATTATGAGAGCGCATTCTTTGCTCCAAATCAGATGTAAACCCAATATAGATTTTGTTATAGTCTTTACTAAAAAGAACGTAAACAGAAAACATTGAATAAACTTAATTTAAAGAACTTCTTTTCAAAATTTAAAAAAGGCTCTAATGAGAGCCTTTAGAATTGGTTGCGAAGAGAAGGATCGAACTTCTGACCTTCGGGTTATGAGCCCGACGAGCTACCGCTGCTCTACTTCGCGGTGCAAATATAGAGCTTTGAGTCTCCTCGGCCAAAAGTAATTTGATTTTATTTTTTTTAAATATTTTATTGGGTATGCAAAATCTTACTTACACCACCCTCCCTTACATTTGTAACTGTGGCATTTCCCTTGTAATAAATATGACTGGCACCACTGGCTTCTGCATTTAATTCTTTTGTTACTGTAATCATAATATCAGATGCACCGGAGGCATTCACATTTGCTTTCTCTGCTTCAAGTTTATACCCATTTACATCACTTGCTCCACTGCATTCAATATTTAATTGCTTTACAGTACCCTCCATATTTGTTTTACTTGCACCACTTAAATCCATTGTCAATGAATCTATATTAAAGCTGGCTTTTAGTTTACTTGCACCGGAAAGACCAATGATACATTTTTTTAAATTAAGCGGTCCCAACACAATTACATCAGATGCACCGGATGCTTCAATGGATTCAATTTCTTTGAATGAAAGATATACAGTAAGGTTTTGCGCCTTACTGCTCCACCTGGAATCTCCTCCACTATAGATATTTAAAGTGCCGTTTTTAACTTCCGTTTTTATATTATCCTTGTATTTTTCCTGCGATGCACTTACAGCCAGTGCAATATCATTTCCCTGGCTGATAATTAATTTGATGTTTTGGGATATTGCTATTTTATTAAACTTTTCATTTAGTTCACGAACAGAGGCATGCTCATCCATAACCATTTGATCCTGTGCAAAACTGCTTAGATGATAAAGTAAAAATGCCAATCCTATAAAAAGTTTTTTCATTATTATTTATTTACCAGGTTTTACGCTGCCACCACTGTTTACATTTACTTTGGTAATAGTTGCATTGCCTTTGTAGCGGATATCGCCACCACTATTGGCAGAAGCGGTTAATTCTTTTTGAACATCAATTTTTACTGAAGCACCACTGTTGGCAGAAGCGGTGCAATATTCTGTCATCAAATCATAGCCTTTAAAAGCTGCCCCACTTGTAGCTGTCACCGTTAATTTTGTTGCCACACCAGTAGCATTTATTTCTGCGCCACTGCTCACACTGGCAGTTACAGACCTTGCCTGCAATTTACCATTCATTAAAGCACCGCTGGAGAAAGATAAAGCAAGATCACTAAAACTAAATTCATTGGCAATAACCAGTTTTGCTCCTGCAGAACCGTTAATACCCTGCAGTGAGTTACAGGAAAGATAGGCTTTCAACTTTGCATGCTTGTCATTTTTCCAGGTTATCCCTTTATTGTCATAATACAGTTTCAACACACCGTCTATCACTTCTGTTTTAAATCTTGGCTCATATTTATCATCTGAAACACTAATGGCCAGGGATGTTTCATTGCCCTGTGTAAGAAATAATTCAATACCACTGGAAACCGAGATTTTGGTAAAATTACCGGAAATGTCCCTTTTTTTAGCATTGGGATCATTGTACACTTTAGTTTGCTGTGCAACAGCAGAAAAGCTGCAAAGCAGCATTAAGAAAACTAATAATTTATTCATGGCTATACTTTTTTTAATGATACGAACAAGTGAATTCATTTGTTACAAAAAGAAAAAAATAATTTGAGTTTGACAATAAGCAACTAATTTTACAATCTGTTCTTTTAAAAACGACTGAATTTCCGGGGTGCTTCTTTAAATAGAGAGGCTGAGATTACACCCGATAAACCTGCTCAGGATAATGCCTGCGAAGGGAGCGAAATTTTCTAATACCGGCCACTCTGCCCGGATCTTCAGCACAAAATTTTTATTGTATGAAATTATCATTGTTATTAGGCAGTTGCTTAATCTTTGCAGGCATGTGCGGCTTTGCTCAAACCAAACCTGTATTTAATGACACTTCCTACCTTCAACCAGTAGAAGTAAATGCGGTAAGGGCTGCAGATAAAACACCGGTGGCCAAAACAAACCTGAGCAAAAAAGAAATTGAGAAAAATAATATTGGCCAGGATCTTCCATTTATTTTAAATCAAACCCCCTCTGTGGTTGTAAATGCAGATGCAGGAAATGGCATTGGATATACCGGTATCCGTATACGTGGTACAGATGCCAGCCGCATTAATATTACATTAAATGGTATTCCCTATAATGATGCAGAGAGCCAGGGTACTTTTTTAGTAAATGTTCCGGATATTGCTTCTTCGGCAGGCAGCATACAAGTGCAGAGAGGTGTGGGCACCAGCACCAACGGCGCAGGCTCGTTTGGCGGAAGCATCAACGTAAGTACCAATGAAGTGAATACTAAAAAAGGCCTTGAATTTAACAGCACTGCAGGCAGTTTTCATTCTTTTAAAAACAGCTTGATTTTTAACAGTGGTATTTTTGCAAAAAACTTTACGGTTGATGGCAGGCTTAGCAATATCCGCAGCGATGGATATATAGACAGGGCCAGCAGCCAGCTACAATCCTATTACGGAAGTGCGGCTTATGTAACTGCAAAAAATTCTCTGCGTTTAAATATTTTTTCGGGCAAAGAAAAAACATACCAGGCATGGAATGGTATTGATGAAAATACTTTAAAAAACAACAGGACTTATAATAGTGCCGGAACAGAAAAACCAGGTGAACCTTATTTTAATGAAACGGATAACTATACCCAAACACATTACCAGCTTTTTTACAATCATAAAATAAACAACAACTGGAAAGCCAATGCAGCATTATTTTTAACAAAAGGCAAAGGATATTACGAGCAATACAAAGCAGCAGCAAGTTTGGGTGATTATGGTTTACCCGATTACAATAATGCAGGTACTATTATTACAGCAACAGATTTAATAAGAAGGTTATGGCTGGATAATAATTTCTATGGCAGCATATTTTCTTTGCAACACAACAGCAGCAAAAGACAATTTATTTTTGGGGGAGGAATCAACCAATACGATGGTAAACATTTTGGAGAAATTATTTCTGCCGAAGAGCAGGGAGCTGTTCCTAAAAACTATCGCTATTACAATAATAATGCAGTAAAAAAAGATTATTCGGCCTATGCAAAATGGACCGAAAAACTACACCGCAACTGGCAAACTTTTGTGGATTTGCAAATAAGGGGAGTAAACTATTCGATTAATGGTTTTAAATATAACCCTACCCTGAATATCAATAAAGATTATGTGTTTTTTAATCCCAAAGCTGGCATCACCTGGTCTCAAAAAAATATGCAGGCATATCTTTCTTATGGGCGTGCTGCTAAAGAGCCCAACCGGGATGATTTTGAAAGCAATGCAGCCCAGATTGCCAAACCGGAAAAATTAAATGATTTTGAGGCAGGCCTGGAATATAAAGCAATCAAGTATTCCTGGGGCATTAACCTGTATTATATGCAGTATAAGGACCAACTGGTATTAACCGGCAAAATAAATGATGTGGGTGCCTATACCAGAACCAATATACCCAACAGCTACCGTGCAGGAATTGAATTAAGCGCAGGGGTAAAGGTAAACGACTGGCTTTCTGCCTCTGCTAATATCACTTTTAGTGAAAACAAAGTGAAAAATTTTACTGAATACATTGATGATTATGACAACGGCGGGCAACAAACAAATTTTTATAAAAATGCTGACATCGCTTTTTCTCCTTCCGTAATCAGTGCTTATACCATTAATATTTTGCCCATAAAAAATACGGAGTTAAACCTGATAGGAAAATATGTGGGAAGACAATACCTGGATAACACATCACAAAAAAGCAGGAGCCTGCGGGATTTTTATGTACAGGATATCCGTTTAAATTATAGCTGGAAAAAAACAGCCTTATTATTTTTGCAGGTAAATAATTTATTTTCTAAAAAATATGAACCCAATGGATATACATTTAGCTATATCTATGCCGGGGAACAAACAACAGAGAATTTTTATTTCCCGATGGCACCAGTTTATTGGACGGCGGGAATAAATATAAAGCTGTAAGAGGATTTTTGATGTAGGATATTTGATTTATGATATTTGATTTATGATATTTGATTTATGATATTTGATTTATGATGTTGGATTTATGATATTTGATTTATGATGTTGGATTTATGATATTTGATTTATGATATTTGATTTTTGATGTTGGATTTTTGATTTATGATTTACGAATTGGTAAGTCTTACTGAATGCATTAATACTTACCAATTCGTAATTCGTAATTCTCATTTCGTAATTCATAATTCCTACCCTCCATATTTCCCCTGCCAGTCAATCATTCCTCCAACCAGGTTTTTTACATTGGTAAAGCCCATTGTTTCAAGAATGAGGCAAGCCTGCCCGCTTCTGTTGCCACTTCTGCAGTAAATGATCACTTCCTGGTCTTTCAGTTCTTCAATTTCATCTGTTTGCATGGTTTGTATTTTGCCTAATGGCAAAAAAATTCCCCCGATATTAAACACTGCACGTTCATCAGGTTCCCTAACATCTACCAGGTTAAGGTCTTCGCCTGCATTTAATCTTGCATTTACTTCCTCGGCAGTTATTGTTGTCATATTTTTTAAATTTTTATTCCTGTTTAATTTCTATTGTAGAGTCTTTAACTACTTTCATGATGGGTGATAACCATAGATCCATCAACTGGCCAGACTGAATATATACTGCCTGGTTATCTTCTGTGAACCTGGGAGGATTTTGTTTGAATACAAATGCAGCAAGGGTATCTTTTGTGCCTGCATCGGCGATAACCGCTGCAAGCCCAAGACCGTTTTGCTCCAATACCAGTTTTGCTTCTGCCAATGTCATCCCCAACAGATCGGGCACCATAATTTTTTGATCGGCGAGGCCACTGCCTATCACCAAATCTACCCGGCTACCCCAGGGCAATTTTGTACCGGATGTAATTTCATTGCCTTTATAAGTTTGCCTTAGTACAGACCCTCTCATAAAATCAGCTTTAAAAGTTGTATCACCCAATGCAAGGTGGCTTCTCTTTAAAATTTCCAATGCATAACTCAATGTTTTACCCTGTAGTGAAGGCATATCTACCAGCGGTAATGTTACCCTGTTTACCGTAAGAAAAATGATGCGGTTAATTTTTACAGTGCTGTTTGGATCGGGTAATTGTTTTAGTACGATTCCCATTTTGGCAGTATCTACATAAACAGAATCCTGTATCTGTACTTCAAATCCTTTTGACTCAAGAAATTTAATGGCTTCTTCTGTTTTTTTACCGGTTACAGAAGGTACCGTTAAGTATTCGCCATGTTTGGTAATACCGCCCAGCATTTTTAATACAAGGAATAAAATGAGCAATCCCAGAACAATAGCTACGATGAGATTTACTATAAATGGTTTGTTGGTAAGGAATTTAAACATCCTGGTAATTTCGATTAATAATTTGATAAGATCCTATTGATTCTTTTTTATAAAACAACTGTAGATTAATTTTAATAATATTAAAGTTAATTAAAACACTCTTCAATTAATGCCGAATAAAATGCTTTCAAGGTCCAGCCCATAGCTACTACCTGCTGAGGCACCAGGCTGGCAGAAGTTTGCCCGGGAACGGTATTAATTTCTAACATGTAAGGGTAGCCGTTTTGTTCATCATATATAAAATCTATTCTCACAATCCCTTTACAGTTAAAAACCAGGTAAGCTTTCCTGGCTGCTTCCCTCACTTTTTCTGCTACAGCTTCTTCCACATTTGCCGGTGTAATTTCTTCACTTGCCCCTTCATATTTTGCCTCAAAATCAAAAAATTCATTTTTTGAAATGATTTCGGTGATAGGCAATGCAATAATCTTACCATTCGATTTAAATACACCAATAGTAAACTCCCTGCCCTTAATAAATTCTTCTACCAGTACCTGGTCATCCTCTTTAAAAGCTTTTTCTACGGCTGCTTCCAGGTGCGCAGCATTGGTAACTTTACTCATCCCAATACTACTGCCACCATTATTAGGTTTAACAAAAACCGGTAATGAAAGCTGTTGTGCAATTTGATCTGCAGAAATAGCATCGCTTTTAAACAGGTGCATACTTTTTGCCACATGCATACCGGCAAAAGCGGCCACTGCCACCGTATATCTTTTATTAAACGTAAGGGCAGAAGTGGCGGCATCACAGGAAGTATAAGGAATATGCAGGCAGTCAAAATAGCCTTGTAGCTTTCCATCTTCGCCGGGTGTGCCATGCAGGGATATCAATACTGCATCAAATGTTATTTTTAAACCATTAATGGTTACAGAAAAATCATTTTTATCTACTGTTATTTTTTCTCCGGATGCTGTGATATGAAACCATCCGGATGGGTGAATATCTACCAGGTAATAATTCCATAGATCGGTATCTATGTTTTTGCTGATGGCTTCGGCACTTTTGTAGGATATAACAGCCTCGCCGGAGTAACCACCTGTAACCAGCGCAATATTTTTCTTCATATTTTGTTTAACAATTTATCATTCAAAGAAACAAAAATTAGCGGGATCAGCTTGTTATTTTAAAATTAAAAATCTGCAAGCGTATCTTCAATATTATCATTGCCACTATCCAGTACAAATTTCCATTTGCCATCACCTTGTTTTTTCCAGATGCTTACATAAGTTCCATAGAGCACCGTATCCTTATTTTTTGGGTGTAATGCATACACTCCATATGTATAACCAAGATCGGCAGATAAGGAAACGAAAGCATTGTGTGGTTGCCAGTTTAGGGTATAACCTGTATCATCCTGTTCTATTAAATAATCGATGGCATTGGCACCCACAATCGGCAAATGGTTGGGTTTAAGCAAAACTCCATTACTATCGATATATTCAATGAAGGCTGTTTTCATTCCTTTTTCTACACTCAATTTAGAAAAGGCTTCATCAGCCTTCATCAGGGCAATCTTTTCATTAACAGAATAAGCGGGCAATTTTTGTTTGTTATTACAGCTACCAACTACAATCAGCATGAACAGGAAAAAAACTCTGATCATATTTTATTTTTTGTTTGTGGCAAGATAATAAATTAAAGCACGGGCGGGGCAATAAAAAGGCGAAAGTATTATGTAATACCCTCGCCAAGTGAGCAGGAAATATCACCTGCTTAATTAAGCCTTGCGGCTACTAAAAAGTTAACTGTGAAGTAAATCTTTTTTAGCCATCAACTGGTCTACCGTTTCCTGGTAATCTTCATCCGGAACGCAACAATCTACCGGGCACACCGCAGCACATTGTGGTTCTTCATGAAATCCCTGGCACTCCGTACATTTGTTTGGAACAATGTAATAGATATCAGATGACACAGGAGCATTCCTTTTGTCAACATCTACCTGAGTTCCATCTAATAAAGTGAAAGTTCCTTTTACAGTGGTTCCATCGGAAATAGCCCACTCTACTCCACCTTCATAAATAGCATTGTTTGGACATTCGGGCTCGCAAGCACCGCAGTTGATACATTCGTCTGTTATCTTAATTGCCATGTTAGTAAATTTGTTGCAATTTAATCATAACGAGATGAATTTACAACTAAGAATTAAATTAATGGTAAGGCTGGGCGAATATATAAAAAGCGATGACCCCATATGGCTGGAAATAAAGCAACATGCTTCTCATAAAAATGGCTGGTTTATCCCTGGTTTTATCAATGAAGCATGCGAAAAAATTACAACCCGTTTTTTAAATGAGCCACTGCTACTGCAATGGGCTGATCATTACCAAATAAATGATAACTTAAATACAAGGAATATCGGCAATGTAATGGCTGGTAATATTCCTCTGGTAGGTTTTCACGATTTCCTGTCCATTTTTATTGCCGGACACCGGCAAACGATTAAGCTTTCTTCAAAAGATGATGTATTGCTGAAACACCTGGTACAAAAAATGTTTGAATTTGACGGCAGGGCTGAAAATTATATTTCATTTTCTGAAATCTTAAAAGGCTGTGATGCGTACATAGCTACAGGAAGCAATAATTCTGCAAGGTATTTTGAACAATACTTTGCAAAATATCCTAATATCATTAGAAAAAACAGAACCTCTGCAGCGATTATGACAGGAAAGGAAACTGCTGACGAACTGGAAAAACTGAGTGATGATATTCACTTATATTTTGGGCTGGGCTGCAGAAATGTGAGTAAAATTTATGTACCAAAAGCGTATGATTTTATTCCACTCTTAAGGTCCTTTGACAAGTATTTGTATTTTGCCGATCACAATAAATACAAGAACAATTACGATTATCAATTGTCTATAATACTCTTAAACAATATCTACTACATGACCAATGAAAGCACATTGCTCACTCAAAATGAAGGGTTGTTTTCTCCCATCAGTCATGTATTTTTTGAATATTACGAAGATGTGAATAAAGTATTGAAAGATTTGCAACAAAAAGACGATGTTCAGTGTATAATCGGAGAAGGACAAATTGGCTTTGGCGAAGCCCAAAATCCTGGCTTGTTTTCTTATGCTGATGGGGTGGATACCATGCAGTTTTTATTGAGCATTTAACCATCTACGAAAGTCTTAATAATTTAATGTTAAAGATGGCAGATGGAGATTACATTTTGTCAGAGCATCGTTACTTTGTAAGCACAGGCATCAATTTTGAATTATTGTCTCTTTAAAAAATTTGAAGTATAAAAAACCTATTACCATGAAATTAAAACAAGTATTTTTTACAGTACTCATCAGTGCTTTAACCAGCATGGCAATTGTATGGGGATTTGGAAGTTATTTTAAAACATCCAATACCTATGGAGGCCAGCAGGCAGGTATTGTGCCATCCAATTATAAATACACGGGCCTTACAGAAGGCGACCAGCCTCTGGGAGGAGCACCCGACTTTATTCTGCCGGCACAGGCCGCCACACCTACTGTTGTGCACATCAAAACAAAAACAAATGCAAAACAGGTAACCAATAGCTTACCCCGCACACAAAGAAATCCTTTTAGCGATTTACTGGATGATGATATGTTCAACCAGTTTTTTGGCCAACGCAATGGTGTTATTCCTGAGCAAAGAGCATCAGGGTCGGGAGTTATTATAAGTGAAGATGGTTTTATTGTTACCAATAATCATGTGGTGCAACAAGCCGATGAAATAATGGTTACCCTCAGCAATAAAAAAACTTACAAAGCAAAAGTGGTGGGCAGCGATCCTGCTTATGACCTTGCAGTTATTAAAATTGAAGCATCCGCTTTGCCCTATCTTATTTATGGCAATTCTGATGATGTAAAAGTGGGTCAATGGGTTTTGGCCATCGGATATCCTTTAAACCTGGAAACTACGGTAACTGCAGGTATCATCAGTGCCAAAGCAAGAAGCCTTGGATTGAACAGGGATAAAAACGGCAGCCCTGCCAATGCGGTAGAATCTTTTATTCAAACAGATGCTGCTGTAAACTCTGGTAACAGTGGCGGTGCATTAGTAAATACCGACGGTAAATTAATTGGCATTAACTCTGCCATTGCTTCACCTACCGGTTATTACTCCGGCTACAGTTATGCCATCCCCGTGAATATTGTAAAAAAAGTGGTGGATGATATCATCAAATTTGGTACAGTGCAAAGAGCCTATCTGGGAATTGAATATGCCAATGCAAGTGATATGAGTGATGAAGAAAAGAAAAGCAGGGGAATTCCTGCCAATGTTTACGGCATTTATGTACAAAATGCCACCGCAGATGGTGGTGCTGCAGCAGCAGGTATTAAAAAGGGTGATATTATTAAAACCATCAATGGTGTATCTGTAACCAGTGGTGCCGAAATGCAGGAGCAGGTGAGCCGCTACAAACCAGGTGATAAAGTAACCGTAAACTATATAAGAAATGAAAAAGAAATGAGTAGTGTGATTACCCTGAAAAACAAATCAGGCAATTATGATGTAGTAAAAGCAGAAGCCACCGTAGATGCCCTGGGTGCAGATCTTGTAACATTGGATGCTAAAAAAGCAAAAGAGTTTGGAGTAACCGGCGGTGTGATTGTAAAGAAAATTAAAGATGGTGTTTTAAATGATCAAACAAGAATGAAAGATGGCTTTATCATTTTAAAAGTAAATGATAAAAACATAGCTTCTCTGGAAGAATTAAAACAAGCCGTGTCTGATAAAAAATCTGTAACCATTAGTGGTTTTTACCCCGGATACGAAGGCCTGTATGAATACCCGGTAAGCCTGGAGAAAAATGACGAATAAAAATATCTTTTAAAAGTAAAAGTCCCGGATTTAAAATCCGGGACTTTTTTTTACATACCTGCTGAGGCAAATCATTTTTCAATTACCATAAAGCCTGCAGCCTCCAGCTCAATGGATCCGCCATCATTTAAAAAAACAGTTTCTCCTGTAAAAATATTTCTATAGGCGCCTGCCAAACCATCTGTTGAAAAATAATATTGCACTGGCTCCTTACTCATATTGAGGAATACAATGACCATTTGATCTTCAAATGATCTGTAAAATGCCAATACATTCATCTCTGTTGCCCCATTTACCATCACAGGCAAACTTTCAATACCAGCGGATATCGCCTTGCTGGATTTACGCAGATGAAGCAAGATTTTATAAAAAGAATGCAAGGCTGCATCATCCGTCCATTCAATCGTATCCTTATCAAAAAATTTCAACCGCCTTGTAACGGGTAATTCCTGGCCGCTGTAAATGAGTGGTATACCGTACCATGTACAACTGAATACTGCCAATGCTTTTGCCCAAGCACCGTACTTTTCATACTCTGTACCACACCAGCTATTCTCATCATGATTACTGGTAAAATACATCCGCATAGCATCTAAAGGAAAATCATTAGCATAATGCTGCAGGGTATGCAATAAGGTATTAAAATCTTTTTCACCCTTACAATATTCTTCGGTAATGTGCATCCACTTCCAGGTGAAAGTAATATCGAATGCATGGTGATATGGAATATCTTCTGTTTCTGCCAGCCAGATAAGATCATTTTTTAAAGGCGTTATTTGTGTTCTTGCATTTATCCAAAAAGGCAGGGGAGTAAGATGCGCCAGGTCGGCCCTAAAGCCGTCAATATCAAAATTGACAACCCAGTATTTCATGGCATCAATCATCGCCTGCTGTTCATCTGCATTACTATGGTTTATTTGAATTACATCGCTCCAGTCATAAGGTGCTTTAAAATGTCCGCTCTCATCCTGTTCAAAAAAATCTGGGTTGGTTTTGGTCCACACATTATCCCATGCCGCATGGTTGGCTACCCAATCCAACACTACTTTCATTCCCAATTCATGTGCTTTTATGATAAGATTATTAAAGTCATCCTTATCGCCATACGCCGGGTTTACATCTCTAAAATCTTTAATAGAATAATAACTGCCCAAACTGCCTTTACGATTTTCTAATCCAATGGGGTGAATGGGCATAAACCATAAAATTTCTACCCCCATATCTTTTAATCTTGGCAGATGATCGGCAAATGCATTAAAAGTTCCTTCGGCTGTGTATTGCCGCATATTCACTGCATATATATTGGAAGACGCAAAAAAAGAAGGCTGATGAAATTTTGTCAAAATAAAAATCTTTTATAGGTGTTTAGCAAACAGGCTGGCGTTAATCATTTAAACTCAACCTTGTACCTTTGTGTTTGTTATAATTTACAATGAAGCAATTTACTATACCTTTTACATATCGCAGCCCATTAATTTCTGCCATCAAAAACAAACGTAAAGAACAGGATAAGATGAAGAAAGACTTCAGCCCTACCCTGTTTGATTTAGGACCGGTGCAGGTGTACCTTGCCCGCCATTTTGGATTTTGTTATGGGGTAGAAAATGCTATAGAAATTGCTTTTAGAACCATAGACGAAAACCCGGGCAAAAGAATTTATTTGCTCAGCGAAATGATTCATAATCCTAAAGTGAATGCCGACCTGCTGGAAAGGGGTGTGCAATTTTTGCAGGATACCAAAGGGAAGGAGCTGGTGCCCTTTGATGAAATCACAGGAGAGGATATTGTAATCATTCCTGCATTTGGAACCACTCTTGCCATGGAAAAAAAGTTAAACGACAAAGGAATCGTTACTCAAAAATACAATACCACCTGTCCTTTTGTAGAAAAGGTATGGAACCGAAGCGAACAAATTGCTAAAAATAATTACACGGTTGTAGTGCATGGCAAACCCACACATGAAGAAACAATGGCTACCTTTTCGCATGCATCAGCCAATGCCCCTTCTGTGGTGGTGAATGATATGGAAGAAGCTGCCAGGCTGGGTAAATACATCACGGGCGAAAAACCAATCATCGAATTTTACACCGAATTTGCAGGCAGGTATTCTGACAATTTTAATGCAGAAAAAGATTTGCAAAAAATTGGAGTGGTCAATCAAACCACCATGCTGGCAAGCGATACACAAGCTATTGCTGATTTTCTGAAACAGTTGATGATATCACATTATAAATTAAACGAAAGCAATACCGAAGAGCGTTTTGCCGACACAAAAGACACCCTTTGTTATGCCACCAACGACAACCAATCGGCCGTGTATGGGTTATTGGAACAGCCTGCAGACCTTGCTATAGTAGTGGGTGGATATAACAGCAGCAATACCAGCCACCTGGTAGAATTGTGCGAACAAAAACTTCCTACGTTTTTTATTAATGATGCCTCAAAAATTTTATCAGAACAAAGCATACTGCATTTTGATATGCATCATGGAATAGAAATTAAAACAGATCATTTTTTACCAAAAAAAGAGCCGGTAAAAATATTAATAACCAGTGGAGCCAGTTGCCCGGATGCTGTGGTAGAAAATGTGATTGAAAAAATAGCAGGTATTTATGGCATTAGCCTTGAGCATTTTTCGCCAACCCTTTAATACATTTTTAAACGCTGTTGAAAAAAAGCCCGGCCTATAAAACTCTGGCTACCAGTTTAAGTGCAAAATCCAGTTGCTCTTCCATGCTGATATGGGTGTTATCCAACAAAACAGCATCTTCTGCCATTCTTAGCGGGCTTACCTCCCGGTGAGAATCTATATGATCTCTCATTACAAGATTACTCTTTACATCTTCAATGGTTGTATTTGGATTTTTTTCAACCATCTCACTAAATCTTCTTTGTACTCTTACGTCAATATCCGCCGTCATAAAAATTTTTAATTCTGCGTGCGGAAAAACGGTGGTACCAATATCCCTTCCATCCATTACGAGCCCTTTTTTCTGACCCATTTTTTGTTGTTGGGCCACTGCGCAGGTTCTCACAGCTCCAATAGCTGCCACATCACTCACTTTTTCTGCCACTACCAGGTCACGAATGACGTATTCTATATTCTCGTCATTTAAAAATATTTCAGACTGCTCAGATTTGGGATTGTATTCAAAATGCAGGTGAATATTTTTTAATGCTTCTTCTACTTCTTTGGTATCTGTCCAGTCTATATGATTACGCAAAAAATAAACAGTAATGGCCCGGTACATTGCGCCGCTATCAACATATACATATCCTAAAGCTTTGGCCAGTTGCTTTGCCAATGTACTTTTACCGCAGCTACTCCATCCGTCTATTGTTATAATTATCTTTTTTGCCATCTGCCTGCAAAAATGGCTTAAAAAAAATGGATGACAAAATGAAGTTGAAAAATTAATAAAGCATCCAAAAAAACAAGGTCATAAATTTAGGTTGTAACCATTTTAGTTTTAAAGTGATTGCTCTTTACTCTGTATAATTACAAGGTTTTATTCTTGCTTTAAAATGTATACCGGCCTTTGCTTCAAAACCGGGCTTTAATTAGATGCTTTTGGCAGATTGGTATAAAACTTTTGTATTGCTGCCACCTGAATGAGTGGCGGTGCTGGAAATGAGGTTACCGGCGTAGTAATAACCAGCTTTTTATTATTTATTTATAGAAGCAGCATTGTAAGTATTAAAAGTAAAAATTGCAAAAAAAGCCCCGGAATATTCCGGGGCTTAATATTTATTACTGCTTTTACGCTTCCGATTTCTTCTCTTTCTTCTTTGGTTCATCCTTCAGCTTAAAGTGAATTTTTCCAGCCTCTTTATCCAATTCAGCAATAAGTGTATCACCGGATTTTACATGCATATTAAGGATATCTTCGGCTAATGGATCTTCCAGGTATTTTTGAATAGCCCTGTGCAATGGTCTTGCACCAAACTGGCTATCATAACCTTTCTCTGCAATAAAATCCTTAGCCTCTGCAGAAAGTTCCATTGTAAAACCCAGGTTACTCAATCTTACCATTACTCCTTTCATCAGTATATCAATAATCTCAAATATATTTTCTTTGGTAAGGGAGTTAAAGATCACTATATCATCTATCCTGTTTAAAAATTCAGGGCTAAAAGTACGCTTCAGTGCTTTTTCAATAATGGCTTTATTATTTTCATCTGAATTTTCTACCCGGTTAGCGGTAGCAAATCCAACCCCATCACCAAAATCTTTCAACTGGCGTGCACCAATATTTGAGGTCATAATGATCATGGTATTTTTAAAATCCACTCTTCTGCCAAGGCCATCCGTTAACTGTCCGTCATCCAGCACCTGCAACAGGATATTGTAAATATCCGGATGTGCTTTTTCTATTTCATCCAATAAAATAACGCTGTATGGTTTGCGTCTAACCCTTTCAGTAAGTTGGCCGCCTTCTTCATAACCTACATAACCCGGAGGAGCTCCAATTAAACGGCTTACTGTAAATTTTTCCATGTACTCACTCATATCTATTCTTATGAGCGCATCCTCGCTATCAAACATTTGACGAGCCAGTGAGCGAGCCAGTTCTGTTTTACCCACACCGGTAGGGCCAAGGAATATAAAAGTGCCTATAGGCTTCTTTGGATCTTTTAAACCTACTCTATTTCGTTGAATAGCTTTTACTACTTTGCTGATAGCATCCTGCTGTCCTACTACAGCTCCTTTCAAGTCATCTGCCATGCGGCGAAGCTTGTCTGTTTCTGCCTGCACCATTCGTTTAACCGGTATGCCCGTCATCATATGAACTACCTCTGCAATATCTTCCTCTTCTATTGGGAAACGTTTATTTTTACTTTCTTCTTCCCAGTCAACTTTTGCTTTTTCCAGGTCTTCCTGCAATCTTTTTTCGGTATCTCTCAATGAAGCTGCTTCTTCAAACTTTTGGCTTTTTACAACTTTATTTTTTTCCAGTTTTATATCTTCTATCTTTTTTTCCAGCTCGATGATATTTTCCGGAACATTGATATTTTTGATATGCTTCCTTGCGCCTACTTCATCCATCACATCAATGGCTTTGTCGGGCAGCAGCCGATCTGTCATATACCGATCACTTAATTTTACGCAGGCTTCTACTGCTTCCTGGCTGTAGATTACGTTATGATAATCTTCGTATTTACTTTTAATATTGTTAAGTATTTCTATGGCTTCTTCTACAGAGGGTTGTTCTACCAGTACTTTTTGAAAACGCCTGTCCAGTGCACCATCTTTTTCTATATGCATGCGGTATTCATCTAAAGTAGATGCTCCAATACATTGCAATTCTCCACGGGCCAATGCAGGTTTAAATATATTGGATGCATCCAGTGAACCACTTGCGCCACCTGCACCAACAATGGTATGAATTTCATCAATAAACAAAATCACATCCCTGTTTTTTTCGAGCTCATTCATAATGGCTTTCATACGCTCCTCAAACTGGCCACGATATTTAGTACCTGCAACCAACGCTGCCAGGTCCAGACTTACCACTCTTTTATCAAACAAAATTCTTGAAACTTTTCTCTGTACAATGCGAAGCGCCAAACCTTCTACGATGGCCGTTTTACCCACGCCGGGTTCTCCAATAAGAATAGGATTATTTTTTTTGCGGCGGGATAATATTTGTGATACCCTTTCAATTTCTACTTCCCTGCCCACAATAGGATCCAAAGAACCATTTTCAGCCATCTTAGTAATATCCCTGCCAAAATTATCTAATACAGGCGTTTTTGTTTTTGGCTGATTAGCAGCTCCGGGTTTGGATGGCTTTTGCTGTCCATATTGTTTTCTTTCTTCATCAAAATCATCATCTTCATTAAACTCTGATGTGGGTGGCGGTGTGCTGGTAACAAAACCAGATTCATTTTTAAAGACGTCATAATCCACGTCAAACTGGTTAAGGATTTGAGTGGCAATATTTTCTTTGTTCTTTAAAATTGAAAGCATGAGGTGCTCACTTTCCACGGTTGTACTTTTTAAAGCTTTTGCTTCCAGCACGGTTATACGAATTACCTTTTCTGCCTGCTTGGTAAGTGGCAGCGAATTAATATTTGCAATATTTTTTCCGGTTTTATCTTTTACCGCCATTTCAATTTCTTTTCTCAACTCGTACAAATCTACGCTGAGGGATTTAAGAACTTTTATAGCGGTATTTTCCCCGTCCCGGATTAGCCCAAGCACCAGGTGCTCAGTACCGATAAAATCATTGCCAAGTCTTAACGCTTCCTCTCTGCTGTATGAAATGATTTCCTTTACTTGTGTGGAAAAATTGTTGTCCATTCTGTAAGTTTTTAATTTATACAATAATAACGTTTATTTAGGTGGAATAGTTTGTAAAAAAATGCAAATGTTGATATGTTGAAAAGTAGGATATTTGCCTGTGCCCCAGGCAGTAAAAATAACTTACCTCCCAGGTCCCTGAAAAAATCTTTTAAAATAAACACATTCAAAAAATACTTTATTTTACAGCTTTCCCACAAAATTATATTTAATGAATGTCAAAATAGATACCAAAGAAAAATTCAGCGTTATAACACCAGTTGAGCTTGAAATAGCTGCTAATATGACAGAGGCATTACAAGAAATGTTGGAATTGTATTTAAAAAAAGACATTCCGCACCTGGTTTTAAACATGAGTATGGTTGATACCCTTTCGGCAGAAGCTGCAGCAATGATAGCATCTGAACAGCAAAATTTTTATGAACACAATGCTTCTTTTGTTGTTTGCGAATTAAAAGAAGAAACCGAAAATTTTTTGGATAAGCTGGAGTTGCTTGAATTCATGAACGTAACACCCACCGAATCGGAGGCCTGGGATATAGTGCAGATGGAAGAAATTGAAAGGGAACTATTGGGTGATTTTGATAAAGAAGAGAGCTAACCAATTAAGCAGCATATCTTGCCAATACCTGGTCATTAGAGTTATAAAACCTTAAAACAACTTCTGCGGTGCTTGTATTAACCATATTAGGAAATAACTCTGCCATACCTGCATACGGTCGTAACCCCACGTCGCAGGTATTGCAAACGCAGGAAGAAGCCTACCTGATTGATTGTGGAGAAGGTACTCAATCGCAGCTAAGCGCTTACAAAATAAAAAGAGGAAAAATTAATCATATTTTTATTTCCCATATGCATGGTGATCATTATTTTGGACTGATAGGATTGATAAGCAGTATGGGATTAATGGGACGGACTGCAGATCTTTTTCTTCATGCGCCTGCGGACTTGGAAGAAATTATACGGCTGCAATTAAAAGCAGCCAATAATACATTACCCTTTACGATTCATTTTTTTGCGCTTGGCGATGAGTGCACTATTTACGAAGGGAAAAAGATTTCGGTAGAATGTTTTAAAGTAAATCACCGCATTGATTGCTGGGGCTTTTTATTCAGGCAGAAAAAAAATCCCAGAAGCATCAATCCTGAAAGAGTAAAATCCTATGAAGTGCCTTCATCCTATTTTGGACATTTGCAACAGGGTGCGGATTATATTACTAAAAAAGGTACCATTATTGCCAACGAAGAATTAACGGATGCAACGGCTCCTCCAAAATCATATGCCTATTGTGCAGACACAATTTATGATGAACGAATAGCAGAAAAAGTAAAATCAGTAGATCTGTTGTATCATGAAGCCACTTACCTGAAAGACCTTCATCAAAGAGCTGCAGAACGTTTTCATTCCACCACGGTGCAGGCAGGTGCCATAGCAGAAAAAGCAGGTGCAAAAAAATTATTGATTGGCCATTTTTCTTCCAAGTATGAAGAGCTGGATACCTTTCTTAGTGAGACAGTAGAAGTATTTTCCAATACGGAACTGGCGCTACAAGGTGTGTGTTATAAAATTTAATCGGAGGTTTTTATTATGTAGTTGTTGCCGTCTGCTGTAATCCATTGGTAAAATTCTGCAAACCATTTTCTCCAGGCTTTTTCGTTGTGAAGCCCCTCAGCGTCTATAGCCGTATACAAATAGGCCGAAGATGAACGGCCCAATTTATCGCATATGCCCAACATATCTGCCAGGTAAGTTTCTCCCTCAAGCCCTCCCATATAAAAGAAATACATTCCTTTCATTTTGTTGCCCAAAGAATCAGTCATTTTTTTTATGCTGTCTGCCGTCCAGAATGCGGGAGAAAAAACACCCGCTTTTCCAAACACATCAGGACGTTTTAAGCAGGCATAGTAAGAAATGAGCCCACCCATAGAGCTGCCTGCAATAATGGTGTTTTCTTTATTTACAAGTGTCCTGTATTGACTGTCAATAAAGGGTTTTAGCGTTTCTGTCAAAAAATTTACATACGCTTCTCCTTCTCCTTCACCAAACCTTTCAAAATAAAAAGGGTTGTATTCATTCAACCGCCTGGGACCATTTTCTATCCCTACCACTATGCAGGCTTTTTTGCCATTTTTTATCAATGAATCCAGGCTTTCATCTACACCCCATTCTCCATAGCCTGCAGTATGTTCATCAAATATATTCTGGGCATCGTGCATGTATAAAACCGGGTATCTTTTATTGCTTTTTTCATATCCCTCGGGAAGATAAATCATTAATTTCCTGCTCCTGTTTAACTGGGGCATGTAAAATGCAGTATCAATAATCTTTACATTATCAGAAGCGGTATGTTTCTTTTCTACAACTTTAAAATCATCTTTCCAGGCTTCAATGTTATAATATACTATTGTGTCGGAAAAAAGTTTCAATACATTATTTTCTACATCGGTTCCTGTAAGGTTACAGGCTGTTTTGTTCCATGTGCCACGGGTAAATTTAAACTCATAAGTGGCAGCAGGCAGATTTTGAATTTCTATTGCCAGGTTTTTATTTTCAGCTTTTAGCTGGTAAGAATCATTCCCAGGATTCCAGTTATTAAAATTACCAGCTACAAATACGGGTTCAGTTTTATGCAGGGATGCATCATTCGTAACAATCAGCCTGAGTTTATATTGTGCGCTAGCCGGTAAAATAAACATGACCATACAAATGACTGGTACCCCTATAAACAATAAACGGCGGAACATATAAACAACTACTGATTTCAAACTTGTGATTTTATATATGACTTTACCTGCTCGTGCAAAGCAGCGCTTAAAGGTACTACCGGCAACCGAACTATATTTTGCATAATTCCCATTTCAAACAGGAATGCTTTTGCTCCTGCAGGATTATTTTCTGCAAATAACAATTCGTATCCCTTAATCATTTGATCATTTAGTTTTTTGGCATTCCCAAAATCGTTTTGCAAACCATAATTAACCATCATAGAAAAAACTTTTGGGAAACAGTTGGCTGCCACGCTTATCACCCCATCCATTCCACAAGCCAGTTGCGGCAATGAAAGCGCATCGTCTCCGCTTACCACTAAAAAATTCTCAGGCCTGTCTCTTAATAATTCCATACACTGTGCCATATCTCCACTTGCCTCTTTAATACCAGCAATATTGTCTACTTCTTTTGCAAGACGAATGGTAGTGGCTGCCGTCATATTTTTACCGGTACGGCCCGGAACATTGTACAATATGATTGGCTTAGGAGATACTGCAGCCAGTGCTTTGTAATGCTGGTATAATCCTTCCTGTGATGGTTTGTTGTAATAGGGACTGGCACTAAGAACTGCCACGGCTTCGCTTAACGGGAAATAATTAAGATCATCAATTACATCCTGTGTGCAATTACCCCCCACACCCACTACAACGGGTACACGCCCATTTATATGCTGACAGGTAAATTCAATAATTGATTTTTTTTCTTCCTTACTCAACACAGGCGTTTCGCCTGTAGTACCCATTGTTACAATATAATTTACCCCATCATTTATTAGAAAATCCAGCAGCCTGGCCAATGCTTCAAAATCTACTTTATTGTTGATGGTAAATGGAGTAACAACAGCCACTCCTGTTCCTTTTAATTGTTCTCTTAAATTCATTGAAAATATTTTAGTGAAGTTATAAAACTAGCACTACATATTATGGGAAGTATAAACAAAAAAAATCCTCCCTGGAATAAATCGAAGGGAGGAACGGTTTTTTTGTAAGAACCCGGATAATCAGGCATTAATAATTCTGGAACGGTTAAGATAATTTTTATTGTTACTATAAATAAAAAGGCAGGAGCCATTTTTAATTTTTTCAATAATGGGTTTGTTCAATTTTTCCGGTACAGCAGGGCAACCATGACTACGACCGATATATCCCCGGCTTTTTATAAAACCTTCGCTTACATATGGAGCGCCATGCATTACAATTGCTCTTTCATCTGCAAGGTTATTTATTCCATTTTCCAAACCATCCAATTGAAGAGAGAAACCATTTTTTCCCATATAAGTGCCTGTTGTAATGTAAAACCCAAGACTGCTTTGATGACTTTCCGGCTTATTGGAAAACATATTGGCATATTCTTTACCAGTATTTTGTCCGTGAGCTACATAGGTATTGAATAACAATTTATGATCATCCACATCCAGAATAAATAACCTTTTTTCATAAGAGGGTTTGGTAAAATCTATAATGGTCAATACACTTTGGTTATGCAATTTACCTTGTTTCTTCAAAAAGTTATATCCTTTTACGGCATAATCAAAAGCTTCTTCGCTTAAACCCATTGAGGATAAATGGAGACTATCGTAGATAAAGGATAATGATCCCGCTTCTTCTTTTGGATTAACTGGTTCTGAAGATAATGTTTTAAAACTAAGTATTCCCATTCCCATACCGTTAGAAACTGATATTGCAAAAGGGAGATGGACCATTGAAAGCATTAAAATTAGGGCACCGACATAAAGCCTGTACAGTTTGAATTTCTTCATAGTACAAATAATTTGTTTAATTAATAAAGAAAACGAATAAATAGAGTAGATGTTGTGGAATATCTTGATTTTAAACGATGATGTAAATAATTTTACATGCCGGGCAAAAGTAACCATGCCTTTGATTACAAAAAAATGAATGCTGTTAAAGATTTTTAAAATAAAAAACCCTAACGTATAATATTACTTGCAAAAAGATTTATAAAACTAAGGTTAAGTTGATTACAGAATAACTTATTGTGTTATATAATTCTGTAAATGATTGATGGTTTCTTTTTGAGATTCTATAATAGCAGTAACAACATCACCAATAGAAATAATTCCTATCATTTTATTATCCTGCAATACAGGTAAATGCCTGATTTTTTTTGAACTCATCACTCCCATACAATGGTCTATGGTATCATTAGGACTAACGGTGAGTACTGTGGCAGTCATAATTTCTTTAATGAGTGTTTCCTGCGACTTACGGTTTAGGAGTACGATTTTACGGGCATAGTCCCTTTCAGAAAAGATACCACTTAATACATCATTATCCACAACAGGTACTGCCCCGATATTTTTATCACTCATAAGTTTAATAGCATCATACACAGTGGTATTAGATGTTACAGAATAAATTTCATTTTTTTTATTCTTAAGTATTCCTGCTACTGATAACATAATAAAAAATATTTTATTAATAATTGACTATCCGGAATTTATTCTTCTATTGAACCGGCAATTTTCTTAAAGTTAAAGCTAGTTATTTTATTATTTCAATAATATTTTAGCTTTTATAGAAAAAAATATACTGATGCGTTGGAGCTATCATGAAAACCTATACTGAAATTTTAATATTTATCAACACTCTTTGCTTATAAAATCAGGAAATAAAAAAGCACAATATATATTTTAGAGATTATTTTACATTAGGGAACTAATTTTTAACCATAAGCCAATTTTAATTTTTTTCTTTTATTTGCATGACATTTAATGATCATAATGATCAGGATTATGTAAATCAACATAGAATACAATTTAGAATCATCAAAACTGCTTCAAAAGCTTTTATTATAAAATTATTTTATTTTTAAAAAGCTGCTTATATTTATTTTATGGTTAGCAACAAAGCAACTGCAAACAAATTATATTTTGAAAACCTGGATGGATTGCGTTTTTTTTGCTTCTTATCTGTGTTTTTGTTTCACAGTTTTGAAACAGAGGATGCTTCCATAAAAAGCAATGCTGTTTTTTATTTTATTAAAGAGACTTTATTCGGCAATGGTTTTCTTGGCGTTAATTTTTTCTTTGTTCTCAGTGGTTTTCTAATAACTTATCTACTGATCAAAGAAAAAAAAGCAAATAACAATATTCATATTATCAACTTTTGGATAAGGCGTATTTTAAGAATATGGCCGCTTTATTTTGCCTGTGTATTTTACGGTTTCATCATTTTTCCATATACCAAAATACTTGCCGGCGGAGTACCTTCAGAAACTGCCAACCCCTGGTATTACCTTGGTTTTATCAGCAATTTTGATTATATCCAAAAGGGTTTACCCGATGCAAAAGGCCTGGGTGTATTATGGAGTGTAGCTATTGAAGAACAGTTTTATCTCGCCTGGCCGGTTATTCTAAGTTTTTTTGCAGTAAAAAAATTCTGGCTTCCTCTTTTATTTATTTTAGCAGGCAGTATAGTTTTTAGAGCATTAAATGATGTACCTATTTTACATGAAATGCACACTTTATCCTGCATAGGAGACATGGCCCTTGGAGGACTGGGTGCCTGGCTTATACTGGAATCAGCTTCATTTAAAAACAAAATACAGCAACTTCCCCGATGGTTTATTATTATGATTTACGCCGCATTTGTATTTGTTTTTTTATTTAGAGACGAATTTTTGTTGTCTACCTATATTTTAAGAGTAATAGAAAGACTAATTATTTCTTCGATAATGCTCCTCATCATACTAGAACAATGTTATGCCCGTCATTCCTTTTATAAGATGGGAAATTTAAAACTAGCTACCCGCCTGGGTGTGATAACTTATGGACTTTATTGCCTGCACTTCATCATTATTTCTTTAACGCTGGGTTTAACCAAACTGACAGGATTAAATACCAATATATGGCAGGTTATCTTCCTTGAGACTATTATAGGATTGCTGATAACCATTGGCGTTAGTTTATTCAGTTACCGCTTTTTTGAAAAACCATTTTTACGATTGAAGGATAAGTTTGCTTTTACTA
>JBBRFX010000035.1:0-26508 GCA_038241275.1 Chitinophagales bacterium | reverse complement strand
AACCTGCCGGAAGATGAGCAAAAAATATTGCGCAAAGGAATAGAAAAAGGTACGATGGTATTTAATAAATCAAAACAGCGGTTGAGGCCAAGGCTAAACGAAGGTTAATGCAATATTTTTACTAACTAAAACTGAAACTGGAAGCTGCCAAAAATTCCAAAACGGGAAGTTTTGTTTTCCGGTACGGTGCCGGGGAAAACACGCCACACAAAATCTACCCTGAATATTTTAAAAATATTATCTATGCCCGTGCCTGCCTCCAGGTAAGTTGTATTGTTTAATGTTTTAAAAGGCACAGCAGTATTGTTAAGCGTTTTATTCCGTTCGCTTAGCGAACCCCATAGCGCTTTTGCATTCCAGAACTGACGCCATTTTAGTTTCCTTGTTATCGGAATAAAACGGAACAAGCCAGAACCTACATTGTGTTCTACGTTGATGCCTGCAAACTGATCACTTAGAAATTCAAAACGAGTCATCAGATTATAACTACCGGAATTGTAATAATAAATATCATTGCCCGGATGATTTTCTAAAAAAGCAAATGGAAGTGTGCCGAAAACTTTTGAAGCATAAACCTTATAAGAAAAAGTTCCGTAAGGAGAAATTTTGACCATGTCTTTTACTGTTGCTCCAATCTTGCTATACTTATAAGCGCTGTTCAAAACCCCCGAAAAACCTTTTGTGAGCATGAGTTCTACCACAGGATATTTTGTGCCGAGCGAATAGCGAAAATAATCGCCTTCTACAAATTGTTCCAGGTAGGCATAGCGTAATTTTAAGGCTACTTCAAAACTGTTGAGCGATTCGCCTGCCTTCACAGGAAAACTTGTTTTAAAAGGTAAATTCTTAAGCGGGTCATACCGCCTGTGGGTAATGAACCATTCTGTAGAAAATCCCTTCCCTATTTCATTAAAAATTTCAAAACGCAACTCCTGCAGTTCTATAAATTTACGGGTGATGTTGGGCTTGCGTATAGCCAGGGAAAAAATATTATCCTGGCTCACTTCGCCGATTTGGCTAATACCATTTTCTATATCTTTTGAATAAGACAGGTGTAATCTTTGGCGGTTGTTATCCCTTTTCAGAATCCAGTAAGCCTCTGCTTTTCCTTTTAGTTTTTTATCAAGGGTTCCGTAAGCCAGGTAGCCATGCAGGTAAATATGTTTGTTAAAACCGGTTGTAGTACCAAGGTCGAAACGAAAGCGGGTGCCCTCCCAGTTATTGGCACTTATCCAGTTAAACCAGGGTCCGATTTCGTAATTAGAAAGTTGCTTATAACCCGTACCAATAAATTTTAAAGTGTTTTGCAGTCTCTGAAATTTGGGCATTTGCAGCAATTTATTGATAGAAGTATAAATAGCTTTTTCATTGTTTGATAAACTATCATGGCGAAGCGTTGTCCAGGCAGAATCTGATGTAGCATTGCTTCCCGGCGTACTTGTAACAAGCTCTTCAATATTTTGTTGTTTAAATAAGGCAGTAAGAGAATCACTGTTGATAACCGTATTTTGGTAAGAAGTACTTTTTCTGCCAATAAATGTGAGCGACTGTTTTCCCATTACTTTGAAATCGGCATAAAATTTATCCCTGCTTATAAAATAAACGCTGTCGTTTATCGGAATATATTCCTGGAAAATACTAATACGGTCGATGTAATTGATATTGGCATCTTTGCCCAGGTATAAATTAATTTTTTGAAGTTGAAAGGTTTGCCCTATCACCCAGGCATCTCCCTGGAAAGTATTTTGCCCTGCACGTTTTGGTGTAAATACAAAATGAAATATTTTCTGACCGTTTAAAACCTGCGTATCTGGCACAGAAAAATTATAGTATAGATCTGCGTTTTCATTCAAAGGCCCAATAAAGTCTTTATCTATAACGTTGATGTAGTTGCCATATATGTTGATGTTCTGGTTCATCACACCCATGAGTTTAGAAAAACTTTCATTTTTAAAACCCATCGTTTTACTGGCCTTTATATTTTCAACAAATTTTTTAGGGTTCTTTTGAAAAGAATAGTCACTGATGCTTTCTAAAAGATAGGCAGGTAAAAAAGGTTCATCTTCCGACACGCTGTCAATAGTATCAAAAACAAAAGCAAAGGGTTTGAGTAAAAAATTCTTTTTCGCCTTATCAGCCTTAAAGTTTTTGATATCCACCTCCAGTTTATTATAAGCCTCATACCCGAAATTAGAAAGGTTGTAACGATTGTATTGTTTTTTCTTGCTCATAATCTTTCTCCACAAAAACAATCCTTTATTAAACTTTGATTTTACAATCACTTCTCCCGATGCAGCAGCTCTTTGTAATTCTATCCTTACTGTTTTATTATTCAAAGAATCTGTCAATGGAAGTTTGTATACCTCGTATCCAATATAACTTACCATCAAAGTATCTTTGGAGGACCTGTTGATATTAAAAGAAAACCGGCCAACACTATCAGAAATTTTTCCAGTTGCAGAATTTTTGAAATAGACCGATGCAAAACTTATTGGTTCTTTAGAATGGGCATCCAGGATATTTCCACTAAACTGGATTGTTTGTGCATACGGGGAAGTACAAACAAAAAATAAAACTGTCAGTAAGATGAGGCTACGTAAAAAATTCAAGATGTTTCAAATTGGCATTGATTAATATAAGAGGCGCAAAATTACAAAAATTACCATCTTAACGCTTTTTATGGGTGTGCATTATATTTTTCTCTGTAAAAAAAATATAAAAAAAGGTTGTACTCATAGGCACAACCTTTTATATGAGTCTTATATTATTTATACGCTTCTCCTGTGAATGGTGTTTTTTTTGCTTTTACTTTTCCGCCGGGGTCCGTTTATTGTGGTTGTTTTACTTACGCCTGTAATTCCCCATGGGCCGGTTACAGTTGTCCTTGTTCTGGAAAATTTGTAGTTAGACATAGCTACAGAATTTCTTTTCATTACCAAAACAGAAGTTACGCTAACCAGGGTGTAATTGCGGTGAGCAACAACTAAGCAGTGTGTGCGAAAACGATCCTTTTATTTAATAATAAGAATCGTTCCTTTCTTAAATTTTGTTGTGCTTCCGGCTATTTTGTACCTGGCCTGCCATACATAATTGTAATTGGCTAAACTGGATCCCTTAAAAGTTCCATTCCATTTTTGATAAGGATCATTGCTACTGAAAACTTTTTCGCCATAGCGATTGTAAATGCTTAGATTATATGCGCTCACATTTGCAAGATTGGATAATGGTCCTGGCCCGAAACCGTCATTAGTACCATCTCCATTTGGTGTAAATACAGACGGGAAATAAATATCATCTCCACATAACAGGGGATCCAAAGGTTTAATATTTAAAGTAATGGGTTGTGACAAACAGTTGGACCCAAAATATCTTACTACAAGAGTATAGTTACCACCGGTTAATCCGGTAAAAACATTGTTTGCCTGGTAGCTGCCATTGTTAATACTATATTCAAGATCATTGCCTGTAGGGCCTGTAATTACGATAGTACCACCTGTAGGGCTGCTGCAAACAGGATGCGACTTTATTATTGCTATGGGAGTTGCAGGAGTTAGTGGTGCCATGTTAATAATACTTAATACAGACGGGGAAACACATGTTGTTACTTTATCTCTTACTGTGATATTATAGTTGCCTGCTGTTACAGAATTGAATGTTTTAGATGCCTGATAAGTGCTTCCGTTAATACTGTATTCAAGGTTTGCTCCTATGGGAGCCGATACTACAATGGAGCCTGTTGTTGTGCTGCAGGTAGGTTGTGTAATTGCAGCAGTTGGCGATAATGGAACTGCTACAGGTGCAGCAGTAACAATATTGCTGGCAGCACTCGTACAAGTTCCAATGGTTTGCGTAACGCTGAAACTACCCGCTGTTGTAACAGTTCTGGGATTGCCGGTTCCACCATCACTCCAGGTAAGCGTGCCTGTTGCGCCGGTAACAGTAAGCGTAGCAGTTCCGCATGTATTTGTCACCGTTAGCACAGGTGCAGGAGGTAAAGGATTGACAGTAACAGTAACATTTTTTGTGATGGGGCAACTTGTTGCCGTACTGCTGGTAACGGTGTAGGTGATGGTAGCAGCAGGGCTGGCTGTTACCACAGCGCCTGAAGTAGCACTTAAACCCAATGCAGGACTCCATGTAAAAGTTCCGTTTCCTCCGGTTGCAGTAAGCGGCACACTTCCACCGGTACAAATATCAGGAGCTGTTGGAGAAATATTTAAAATGTTTATACCGGTATTGGCAGCAATAGTAAATGTGCAGTTATCATTATTAAATCCATCAATCATTAAATAATAAGTATTGCCTGGTGTGAGGCCTGCAGCAGCAACTACCGTTATCAGGGGGTTACCGGGGGAGCTGTAAGGTAATATATGAGGATAACATCCATAAGTGGTAACGGCTCCCGAATTGCAGGTGCCGCTAAAAAAAAGCATCTGTATACCTCCATTATTAAATGTATTGCTGCTGGAGGGTACCCACACAGAAAAAGATGCAGTAGTAGATGAAGCCACAAATTTTATAAATGAATTATTTTGCAAACCAAAACAAGAGCCATTTAAACCTGATCCCGGCCAATCCTGAACAGTAGATCCGGAAGTGCTGCCACAAAGACCATTAAAATCGCAAACAACGCCGGCAGTAGAGCAGGATGAAGTAGAAGGTAATATGGTAGTACAGCCAGGTAGTGATGGTGGCTGTGCAGCAGGAGTATTGTTGAAAGTAAGACTCCAGTTAACAAGTGTTCCGGCATTGCCGGAATTGCGCCGGTCCTGGATGCAAAGTTTCCATACACCATTGGCATTTTGCCCATTGTTCATAGCGCCTAAATGTCCTTCAGGTAAAAAACTGCCGGTAAAAGGAGCCGTTCCAAATTTTATTGGATTGACTGCTGTTGCACTAAAGCAGGTACCAGTATAATTGTTGCCACTGCCGCCATTTTGAATCGTAAGTGGTACGATTGTGCCATCGGGAGCAGTTAATACTATTTCCAGCTCATCATCATACGGATGATTAATATTAATACATACCTGTGAAAGGCCGTAGGTGCTGTTGATTAGGCCTACTCCCGAAACCGTGTTATTATAACAGGTACTGGAACCACTTTGGCCGGGAATAGCGCCACCGGCTGTTGTAAAAGTTTGTGCGTATAAAATACAGGAAAACCATGAAAAAATTAAAAGCAGTAAAAACGGTTTCATAAACAAAACATTGGATAAAATACAACGACCCTTGTTGAACAATATAAATGAATATAAATTTTAAAATAACTCAATTGCAAAAGAATGCAATATTCTGCATTATTATCCATTTGAATGTTGCTTTAATAATAAGTTTATATGAATAATAAAAAAACACTAAATGTAGTTTCATACTTCTAATACTACAGACGGCCAAGGATTCAAAATCGGGCATAGAATCTTTTACAGTTGCTCCCGGCTTAGTATAATCATAAAACACTATTTCTGCTTTGCATATTTGTATCTTCTTAAAACCGTCTAACTCTAAATTCGGTAAGTATCAATTCTTACGCTTTGCAAACCCGATTAATAGGTTTTGCTCCAACTGCTTCATGCAGTTTAAAAATATATATCGCTTCCATATACCATACGTTAATATCTCCTGTGTATAATACTGTTTTTATTACAGCCCTGTCGTCTTTTATAAACTGTATATAAAAAAAAAGGCCGTGTTCGTAAACACAACCTTTTTTTAATGTATTCAATCTTTTATTAACCTCTTCTCCTGCGCACAGTAGTTTTTTTAGCTCTTACTTTTCCGCCGGGTCCTCTTACGGTGGTCGTCTTTCTTACGCCTGTATTTCCCCTTGGGCCTGTTACTGTTGTCCTTGTTCGGGAAACTTTGTAGTTAGACATGGCTACAGAATTTCTGTTTCTTACCGTAACAGAAAATATTCTAACCGGGGTGTAAATGCGGTGTGCACGAACTACCCTATGTGTGCGCACTACTACGTATGGCCGGCTATAATGTATATGCCTGCGGGGATGCCATACATTCCATGAATATGGCCGCCATGGGCGAAATGCTACAGGATAATGGCGCCATCTCCAGGGAGAAACCCATGGCCTGTATGCGGGGCGGTACATAAATCTTACTGATGGCCACAGCCATACATTTACTATGATGCGGTTGGTATTAAAAACGTCTCCGGCATTGGGCCCGCCAAAATTGCCAGTATTAAAATTGTCCAGCAATGCAGCATCGTCATCGCCGCCACCATCAGGCTCTATAATAACTGCTTCGCCATAAATTTCTTCATCGCCAATTATCTGTAGCATGGCATTGGCATCGCCTGTTTTTTCTATTTCAATTACGGCTATATCCTGGCTCTCTGTTTCAGAAACCGGTACCTGCAATATGAGCACGTGCACATCGTTTTCCATTTTATCAATCACTTTCACATAATCCACCTCTCCGTCGCCATTCAAATCAAGGTTGTTTACATTGTTTTCCTCTTCATTTAAGCGTTTTTCAAATGCTTCAGGAGATTCAGATTTTTGAAACATTTCCAATGCCCCCTGCAGGCTGAAGTTATCGCCGGGTAAACCGGTAGAATCCTGTGAACCTGCATCCTGCGCCATTGCCGGCAAAATGCTTATTGCAGAGGCTGCCAGCAAAAGAATAAAGTTTTTTATTGGTTTCATATAAAAGTTTTTATTTTATGACACTTGATGAGTAGAATGGTTTAATCTGCAGTAAAGCCATAACGGTATTTTATTTTGTTGATGATCATTTTTTACACGAATGCTTCTCATCTTATCGATGAAAAAACGATGGCCCGGTTTGGATTTATTTGATATTACCGTTTAAACCAGGAATCGTAGAAATAATTTTAATTTGTCAGTTTATAAAAGAAAAATTTTTAAACATTAAAAATTCCCATCTGCTTAGTAAGTATTACTTGAAGCGAATCTACCTCCTGCTTATGAACTGTTTCATAAATATAAATGAGCCCTTTCTTTTTTATTTTGCAAATTGTACGTTATCTTTTCGATGAAAAAAAATTCTGATATGATAAAACGAAGTTTAACCAGCTTTTGCCTGTTGCTTGCCATAGCTGTAAGTGCACAGGAAAAACCCCTTGCTTTTAAAGGCGCATTGATTTATACAATCTCAGGCGCACCCATTCAAAATGGAGTATTGCTGGTGCACAAAGGAAAAATTGTGAGTGTAGGCGCTGCCGGCAGCACCATACCTGCCGATGCAATTGTGATGGATGTATCAGGAAAGATAATTATGCCGGGCCTCGTAGACAGCCACTCTCACCTCGGTGGACCGGCAGGCGGGGATGCTTCGGCAGCATTAAATCCGGATGCAAGGGCGATGGATGCTGTAAACCCCACAAGCGATGGATTTAAAAAAGCATTGGCCGGTGGCATTACCACTATCAATGTAATGCCGGGCAGCGGCCATTTAATGAGCGGCCAAACTATTTACATAAAAATGCGGGAAGGAAAAATCATTGAAGATTTACTCATCACTAATGAAAAGGGTTTGTATGGCGGATTAAAAATGGCCAATGGTACCAACCCCATGCGCACTACTGCAGGCGTGTTTCCGGGCACAAGGGCAAAGAGTGCTGCTATGGCAAGAGAACTGTTTACCAAAGCACAGGAATACAAAAAGAAAATAGATAAGGCAGGCAATGATGCTGCTAAAATGCCCGAAAGAGATTTGCGGATGGAACCACTGGTAGAGGTATTAACAGGAAGAAGGGTAGTGCATTTTCATACGCACAAAGCCAATGATGTACTTACTGCCATTCGCCTGGGAAAAGAATTTGGATTTAAACCGGTGCTGCATCATGTGAGCGAAGGCTGGATGGTGGCAAACGAAATTGCGGCGGCAGGGCTGGCATCTTCTATCATCACTATTGATGCGCCTGGAGGAAAATTGGAAGCCATGGGCCTATTGCTCACTACAGGTGCAGCTCTGGAGAAAGCAGGCGCAGCCGTAGGTTTTCATACCGATGATGGTATTACCGATTCCCGGTTATTTATCCGCTCTGCTGCATTAATGGTAAGAGAAGGAATGAGCAAAGAAAAAGCATTGGAAGCACTAACGCTGGCGGGTGCACGCATGCTTGACCTTGGCAGCAGGGTAGGCTCCCTTGAAAAAGGAAAAGATGCAGATTTTATCATCCTCAGCGGCGACCCTTTTAGTGTGTACAGCAAAGTGGAGCAAACATGGGTAGAAGGGAATAAACGCTGGGATATCAGCAACCCCAAAGACAAAGCATTTTTAACCGGCGGTTATGATGTGTATTCGCCCATACGTGGAGAGTTTCATCATCATGCATATGATCATGACGGGGATGATTAAGATTTTTTTGGTTACCGGCTTTAGTTCCCTGGTTGAACATTGTTGCGACGCTCCGTTCATCCACATTACTACTATGAAGCATTGTAGACCCATATTTAAATAAAATTTTATACAAGCAATATTTTCATCAATGAAAAAAATCATCTTATCAATATTTATTTTATCTGCCACTGCAGTAAAAGCCCAGCTAGCTATCAAAGCCGAAACAATCTATACCGTTTCGGGTAGCCCTATCCGCAATGGAGTGGTGCTTATTAAAAATGGTAAAATAGAAAACGTAGGCACCGGACTTGCAATTCCGGCAGGATATAAAATATATGAAACCAAAGTGCTTACTCCCGGCCTTGTAGATGCCAGAACGCTGGTAGGTATTTCGGGCGCATTAAATATTCCTACCGACCAGGATCAGTTGGATAAAACCAGTCCTATACAACCTGCTCTTAGAGCCATTGATGCATACAACCCGGATGAAACACTGGTGAAAGTTGTAAGAGATTATGGTATTACCACTATTCATACCGGGCATGGTATCGGTGCCCTGGTGAGCGGGCAAACGATGATTGCCAAAACAAAAAAAGGAACCGTAGAAACCGTAACCATACAACCTTTATGTATGCTGGCAATGACACTGGGGCCATCCGTGTCGGGCAATTTTTCTTCGCCTGGTACCAAGGCCAAACAAATGGCCATGATAAGAACCGAATTATTAAAAGCACAGGCCTATCAGAAAAAGCAGGCAGATAAAGACAGCAGCAAACAGATGGCTGCCGACCTTAATATGGATGTATTGGTTAAGTTATTAAAAGGCGATATTAAAGCATTGATTACTGCCAACAGCAGTACAGATATTATGAATGCCATTAGACTTGCAAAAGAATTTAATTTAAAACTGGTGATTGATGGTGCTGCAGAAGCTTACAGGCTGATACCGGAAATAAAACTGGCAAAGGCAGAAATTGTGTTGCATGCTACCATGGCACGCAATGCCGGTGATATGGTAAATATGAATCGTGAAACTGCTGCAATACTAACTTCCCAGGGTATCCCCGTAAGTATTGAAAGTGGTTATGAAGGGTATGTGCCCAAAACAAGAATTATTTTATTTGAAGCCGGGCAGGCAATGGTGCATGGACTTTCATTTGATGATGCCCTGAAAACTATTACGCTAAATCCTGCAAAACTGCTGGGTATAGAAAACAGGGTAGGCAGTATTGAAAAAGGAAAAGATGCCGACCTGGTATTGTTTAACGGCGATCCCTTTGAATACCTTACAAAAGTATGTGTTGTGATCATTGATGGGGAAGTGGTGAAGGAGGGGTGTGAGTAGGGCGGAGGGCAAAGGGTGAAAGGTGAAAGGTGAAAAGTGAAAGCTTCACGGGATGCAAAGTGGATGAGGTGAATAGCGAATGTAGAATGTTACAAAAACCTATAAGAGTTTGTGCGTTGGCTTTTGTGGGCAGCGAACCTTATAGTGTTTTGTCGGGTGATAGGTGAAAGGGCAGTGGTGAATGTTAAATGTTGAATGTCGAATATCGAATGTGCATGAATTTTCAACTTTCAACTTTCAATTTTCAACTATGAACTATCAACCAACGAACTACCTTACATTTACTGCTGTAAAAAAATATAAATGTCTAAACACATTATAAATGCCCTGCCGGAATTGGTTGCCCAACAGTTACTATCAAACGAAGCTGCACAAAATATTAAGGCTTATTATAAAAACAAGGAAGAACAACAACCCCAAAGAATAAATATTGTTTTTGGAATCGTCGGTTCTGTTTTAGTGGGGCTGGGAATTATTTTAATAGTAGCTCATAACTGGGATAATCTGAGCAGGCCGTTAAGAGTAATGTTTTCTTTTCTGCCGCTTATTATTGGCCAGTTTTTTTGTGGCTACTCACTATTAAAAAAGCAGGGCAACAGAACATGGAAAGAAAGCAGTGCTGTTTTTTTATTTTTTGCAGTGGGAGCTTCCATTGCATTGGTGGCACAGGTATATAATATCCCGGGTAATTTGAGCGGCTTTTTATTTACCTGGCTACTGCTTTGTTTTCCTTTAATCTACATCATGCCTTCCTCTATGGCTTCGCTTTTGTTTATTGCAGGCGTTACGGCTTATGGTGTAGAAGATGGCTATGGTTACCAGTCTGCCAATTCTTATCATTACTGGTGGTTGATATTATTAGCAATCCCACATTATTTGCAGTTAATTTTAAAACAACCCGATGGCAATTTTACTTTTTTTCATCATTGGTTTTTGCCACTATCATTTACTATCTGCCTGGGCACACTTGCCGGCAGTGCACAAGAATATATGTTCATTGCATACATGAGTATGTTCGGTGTTTTTTATTTGCTGGGAACATCTAACTGGTTTAGTTTTAAAAGGGTGATCAGTAACGGTTACCTTGTTATTGGTTCGTTGGGTACAATGGGCATATTGCTGGCACTCAGTTTTAAATGGTTTTGGGAAGAAATAGCCAGGGAGCAAACGGTAATATCGCTTGCCGAATGGGCCGGAATAATTGTACCAACTGCAATCGCCATTTTTCTGTTGTATAAAAATTTAGTCAACAGGGGTAAGCAGGATATCAATCCAATGGTATTTATTTTTGCAGGGTTCATAGTTATATTTTTAATTGGGTTATCTGCTCCACTTATTGGGGCCATATTGATGAACCTGCTGGTATTGGCAGCCGCTGTTTTTACCATGCAGCGGGGGCATTCACTCAATCATTTGGGCATACTTAATTATGGTTTATTAATCATTGCTGCATTGGTGGTTTGCCGTTTTTTTGATACCAATATAAGTTTTGTTTTAAGAGGGCTAATGTTTGTAGCCGTAGGTGCAGGATTCTTTTTTGCCAATAGCCGGTTAATCAAAAAAAGACAACAACATGAGCAATAAAAAAATTATCTGGATAGCCTTTTTTTTATTGGTGCTGCTGCAGTTGTGGGCGCCGGCATCCATGATATACAACCGGGAATCGATATTAAAAAATGGCCAGTCATTTAAATTCCGGTCGGCACCCGTAGATCCCAATGATCCTTTCAGGGGAAAGTATATTACACTGAACTTTCAGGAAAATTCTTTTGTTGAAAAAGACAGCAGCCAATGGGAGATTGGTGAAGTTGTTTTTGTGAAGCTTACTACTGACAGTGCAGGTTTTGCCAAAATACAATCATTGCATAAAAACAAACCTGGTGCAACCAACGATTATATAAAAGCCACTGTGGACTATATAGGGTATGATGGCCTGAAACCTATATTTATTAAATGGCCTTTTGACCGTTTTTACATGGAAGAAAGCAAGGCCAATGCTGCGGAGCAGGCTTATATAAAAGCATCTGCAGACAGTAATATGGTGACCTATGCTTTGGTAAAATTAAAAAACGGCGAGGCTGTTTTAGAAAATGTTTTTATCAATAACAAACCCATCGTAACTTTAATAAAAAAATAAAATACAACGATATGAATAACCAGCATCATTACAAAGCAGCCATTACCTGGACGGGTAATCGTGGAGAAGGCACCAGCCATTATAAGAATTACGACCGCAGTCATTCTTTAAATATTCACCATAAGCCGGAGATCCAGTTATCCTCTGATCCTGCTTTTATGGGAGATCCCGCCCAATACAATCCTGAAGAATTATTCCTTGCATCCTTATCATCCTGCCATATGCTTTGGTACCTGCATTTATGTGCCGATAACGGAATTGTTGTTACGGCCTATACAGACCTGGCAACCGGTGTAATGGATGAGCGTGCAGGAGCAGGAAAGTTTACAGAAGTAATGTTGCATCCGCATGTTACGGTAGAACGTTCTTCTATGATAACTAAAGCCATCGAATTGCATGACAGGGCACATGAAAAATGCTTTATTGCCAATTCCTGTAATTTTCCGGTAAAACATCACCCCGTATGTAAAATAGATGTGAAGGTGAGTATTTAATTGCGTTAATTGAATTAAGACTGTGGGGCCATTTTATGTCCTACATCATAAATCATACATCATACATCAAAAATCAAATATCATAAATCAAATATCATACATCATAAATCATACATCAAAAATCTACTCGTTCTTCTTAAAAATAATAATACTGTCATCCGGCAAATAAAAAAATAGTTGCCCGTCTTTAAAATAATAATCTACGGTATGGTTGCTTAAAAGTTGTGTGAATTCATTTTCTGTTTTATTGCCGGGGCATGCCATTTTAGTGGAGGCAAGTGGTTTGAATTTTATTTTACTGCCCAATACTTCAAAGTCGCCCATAATAGTATTGCAGCCATCATGCCCGGTGAGCTTACCGGCTTGCATATTTAATGCTATCACTGGTAATCCTTTGGCAAAATCTGCAGCAGCAACGGTTTTGTTGTTTATTTTTTCTAATATCCATTTGCCGTTGAGTGTGGCATCAAAAAGGTATTGCCCGCAACCTTCGTATCGTTTACCATTAACCGTTACCACTACTTTTTTATTGTATTTTTCTCCGCTTAAAACATCGGTACAGGCTACTTCATAAAGTAAAATATTGATATCGCCGTTGGTAGCTTTGCTGGTATAGCTGGTAGCATTTTCTGCAGGTAAGTTTATTGGTTGCACGGCTGTACTGTTTACTTCTGTTCCATCCAAAGATTTAAACCGGATAAGATTTCCAAAATCCATCTCCAGCGTCCAGCTTGCAGGGGTATTACCTCTTGCAAAAAAATCCACACCATTTAATTGTTTCTGCAGCAGGCTTTCGGAGAGAACGGGAGACGCTAATTGTTTCTCCTGTTTGGAAATATGCTGACCACCGGTTTTGCAGCCTGAAGCGACTGCCAGTAAAATAAAAGATGCAACAAATATGTTCATGATATCCTTGTATGGTTATAAAGTAAAGTTTATCATTTATTTGTTATGATGCATATAAAGTCGGTAAAATATTCGCTAGCGGCATTTTATTTTGCTGGAACAAAGATGCGATTTCTATTTCTTATTTGATGAAGTTCCAAAATGGTATGCCGTACAAGGGAGTGACACAACGATGATGCTATGAAAAACAATAGCTCGTAACAAAAAAAAATAAAAAAAGCTCCGAATTGACAGGAGCTTTTTTTATATTTTACATCTTCAATTGTTAGACTCGATTGACCATTGACCCATCCCTTAGGGATCGGCAGGCTTTCACCTTTCACCTTTCACCTTTCTATATCGCCCTGTTAGGATCAAAATTCTCCAACTCTTTACACACTGCATTCAGGAAAGTAGATCCCAAACCACCATCAATAATACGATGATCGTAGCTCAATGAAATGTACATCATGTGGCGGATACCTATGGTATCGCCCTGGGGAGTTTCTATTACCATGGGTCTTTTTTTAATAGCACCAACCGCCATAATGGCCACTTGTGGCTGATTGATAATAGGCGTTCCCATGATACTTCCAAAAGTTCCTACATTGGTTAAAGTAAAGGTTCCCCCTGTGGTATCATCTGGTTTTAATTTTCCAGACCTTGCTGCGTTGGCTAATCCGTTTACCTGTTTGGTTAATCCTACCAGGTTTAACTGGTCTGCATTTTTAATAACCGGTACAATCAGGTTGCCATTTGGCAATGCAGTAGCCATACCAATGTTCAGGTCTTTTTTAATGATGATCTTGTCACCATCAATAGAACTGCTGAGCCATGGATATTTTTTTATTGATTTTACAATCGCTTCAATAAAGAGTGGTGTAAAAGTTATTTTTTCTCCTTCCCTTTTTTCAAAATCTTTTTTAATTCTTTCTCTCCACATTACCAGGCTTGTTACATCACACTCTGCAAAACTGGTTACGTGTGCACTGGTATGTTTACTGTCCACCATATGTTTGGCTATCAGCTTGCGCATGCGATCCATTTCTATTATTTCTACATTGCCCTGGTAAACCGTTGGCATCTGCGCTTCATTTCTTACCGGCTGTTCTGCAGATATTACGGTAACCTGTTGGGGCTGGCTGCTCGCTGCAGCGGCACTGTTGCCAGCGGGTGATTGTCCTTTGTTGGCTACAAACTGCAAAATATCTTTTTTGCTCACACGGCCATCCTGCCCTGTGCCCGGAATATTTTCCAGTTCGGTCATGCTGATGCCTTCGCTTTGTGCAATATTCAACACCAGTGGAGAATAAAACCGGGGAGTATTACCATTAGGCATAGCCGCAGTGGCGGGTGCCGGCTGGTAGGGTATATGTTCTACTACTTTTGCTTCTTCGTATTCTGGTTTTGCTGTAGCAGCAGGTTGTGATGTAACCACGGTATCGGCGCCGCCGGTATTTATTCGGGCTATGATGGTGCCAATAGGTACCACATCATTTTCCTTAAATAAAATTTCTGTAATAATTCCTTCGGCAGTAGAGGGTACTTCACTGTCTACCTTGTCGGTAGCAATGTCAAGGATTGTTTCGTCCTGCGCTACTTTGTCTCCGGGTTGTTTATGCCATTTCAAAATGGTGGCTTCCATAATACTTTCGCCCAATTTTGGCATTATCAAATCAACTAAACTCATATGGCATTATTATATGTAGTGATGTTTAATATAAAGCGCAAATGTAGGTAAATAACTTGTCAGGGCAAAGGGGGCAAGGTGAAAGGTGAAAGGTGAAAGGTTAAAAGGTCAAAGGTGAAAAGTGAAAGGTCAAAGGTCAAAGGTGAAAGGTGAAAGGTGAATGCAGTTTTATGTGGATAACAGCTTTACCCTTGAGTCGGTCTATGAACCATCGACTAGGAACTATGAACTATCAACTCAGCACTTTCATTATTCCTCCTCCAAAACAAATTTTCGCATCATATTTAACGCATTTAGCGCCGTGAGTTGAATATTTCTTTGCCTGTTAAACCTGAAATGTAATTTTTGCGCTACTTGTTTTTGGTTATTGCCCACAGCAATCCAAACGGTGCCAACGGGTTTATCGGTTGTGCCACCCTCGGGTCCCATAATACCAGAAACGGCTATGGCGTAATTGGTATGTATGTTTTGCAACACTCCTTTTACCATTTGTATCACAACAGGTTCACTAACTGCCCCGTTTTCTTTGAGCATATTTTCGGACACTTTTAGTAAACCGGTTTTTACTTCATTATCATAACTTACGATGGAGCCTTTATAAAATGCAGAAGAACCGGAGATGCTTGTAATTAAGTGAGCAATATAACCACCGGTGCAGCTTTCGGCAGTAGCAACGGTTTTGTTTTTTTGAAGGAGTAATTTACCCAATACTTTTTCCATGGGTACATCTTCATTGGTAACCATGAATTCTTTTACAAGCTGCTGCAGTTGTTCAAATTGTTCGTTTACTAATTTATCTGTTTCGCCATTATCAGTTCCATGGGCAGTGAGCCTCAATCTTACCATACCATAATTAGGCAGGTAAGCCAGTTTAATGTTGGATGGCAGGGCTTCCTCAAAATCCTGTATCAGGTCGGCCAGCATGGATTCTCCAATACCAAAAGTGAGTAATGTACGATGTGTAATGTGCGCCGGTTTAAACTCTTTTTGCATAAGTGGAATCACATCATCCGTCATCATGCCCTGCATTTCGTGGGGCACACCGGGCATACTTACAAATATTTTTCCTGCCTTGTTAAACAACATACCCGGAGCTGTTCCTCTTTTGTTTTGCAGAACAGTACATACATCCGGCACGTCTGCCTGTTTTACATTTCGGGGAGTTATTGCTCTTTTAAATATCTTTTCAAAAAGATAAGTTACGTTTTGCAAAGCGGCATCATTTTGCACCAATGTGCCGCCAAAATATTTGCATAGTAATGGTTTGGTAATATCATCTGCAGTAGGGCCAAGTCCACCGGTTATCAAAATCACATCTGCCTGTGCCGATTCTTCATCCAATGCCTGCCAGATTTCATCCCATACATCGCCAACGGCTACACGCCGTTTTACCCTGAACCCAGCTTTGTTCAGTTCCTGTGCCATCCATGCACTGTTGGTATCTATAACCTGTCCTATCAAAAGCTCATCACCAATGGTGATGATGGATACATTTGTCATGTAATGATTTTTTTTAAACGAAGGGATCCGGAAAAATTAAAAAGATACTCCATTATAAATATCTTTCAAAAGTAGGGAGAGTTGAACAGTATCTATCGAAACAATAGCGTCTATATTTCTAAAATCTGTTAAGGGCCAGCTACTATCACTTAACCTGATATGTTTTTCTACATAAATCTCTTCAGTATCAATTAAAATATATTCCTGCAGGCTTTCAATATCCCGGTATAAAGTAAACTTGTTTCCTTTATCGTAATTACGGGTGGTTTTAGAAAGCAATTCAATAATCACTGCAGGATTGGTTGCTGTATCAAAATGATCATCCGTTAAATCAGGTTCTTCACAAAAGATGCTGATATCCGGATAAGTGTATAAAGTATTTTTTGGAATGTGAATTCTCAGATCACTTCCAAATGGCCGGCAATTTTTGCCTTTTAATTTTGTTGCCAATTCTCCAAAAACATTGGAAAAAATAATATTGTGTTTTATTAAAGTGCCACTCATGGCAAATATTTCTCCTTTATAATATTCATGTTTTTCAAATGCATCTCTTTCTGCATCAAGATATTCTTGTGCAGAAATCCAATTGAATTGTGGCAGCGGTTCCTTTAATTCATTATCCATAATAACAGGTTTAAAAATCTATTTTATCGTATAAATCTTTTAGTTTAATATCCATGGAAATAGTTTGAATAAAAAATGAGGAGGCCGGATCTGTGAAGGTTTCAAATTCCCAAAGACCATCTTCCTTTTTTTGTGATAACCTGTACCATTGCTAATACAGAATTTATTAGAATGTATTCTTTAAGTGAAGTTTAATTGCTGATAGATAAAAAACTTATTTTCCCTGTCATAATTTTCTGTGGACGGGCTTAATACTTCAATAATAACCGAAGGGTTTAGTAATTTATCAAAATGATCATCCGGTAATTCATGTTTGCCGCATACAATAGTAAGATCAGGATAGATAAAGGAATTGTTTATTGGGATATGCGCTCTTAGATCGCTGGAAAAAACGTTGCAGGATTTACCTTTCAGGGATGGATTGATTGCACCAATAAGATTGCTTAGGACCTGGTTATGATTTATAGAAGCTCCTGCCATTGTTATTAAAAGACCTTCATGCAATTCTGTTTTTTCTACAGATTTTCTCTCTATTTCCAGGTATGCTTCTGCAGAAAAATAATTGTATTTGAAAGCGGGCTCTTTTATTTCATTTTCCATACATCAAATTTAATTCTTTTAGCTTTGGAAAGTAAATTTTAGCAGATGAAGTTTTTAACCGTTGCAGTTTTATTATTAATACCAGTTTTTAGTTTTTCTCAAACTGTTCAGGATCGTTTGTCATCGGCACTCAGCAGTTTTCAAAAGGATGATCAGTTTAAACATGCTTTGATGAGTTTGTACGTGGTTAACTCAAAAACAGGGGCAGTAATTTTTGAGAAAGATGCCCAGGTAGGAATGGCACCGGCAAGCACACAAAAAGTAATTACAAGTGTGAGTGCATTTGAATTGCTGGGCAAAGATTACCGTTATAAAACATTGGTTGGTTATGAGGGTGTCATCCTCGGTAATAAAATCAAGGGAGATCTTATCATTTCAGGCAGCGGAGATCCTACATTGGGTAGTTGGCGCTGGCCTTCCACTTCAGACAAAAAAGTACTTAGCGGTATTGTACAAAGTCTGCAACAAAAAAACATAACATACATCAGTGGAAGCCTGCTGCCCGATCTTAGAAATTGGGAAACACAATCTATTCCCCGTGGCTGGACCTGGGAAGATATGGGCAACTATTACGGTGCAGGAGCCTGGCCGCTGAACTGGCACGAAAATCAATACGGACTTGTATTGCAGCCCGGTAAATCTGCAGGCGACGCTGTAAAAATATTAAAAATTGAACCCGGTTTTGCGGGAGTAACAAACCTGAATAATGAGTTATTGACAGGTGCAGCAGGCAGTGGCGACAGGTCCATTATATATTTATCTGAATACGGTACTAACGGTTATGTAAGAGGCACTGTGCCTGCTGGCAAGGAAACGTTTACCATAAAAGGCGCTATGCCTGTTCCCTATATTTCTTTTTTGAAAAGTATGGAAACTGCAGTAATGGAAAATGGAATTAAAATAGAAGGCAAGTCAAACAATATTGAAAATCGTTTATCTGAAATGCCCAAAAGAAATCTAACCATTGTTCCGCTTTTGCAAATAGAATCACCTTCATTAGATTCGATAAATTATTGGTTTCTCAGGGAAAGTGTGAACCTGTTTGGCGAAGCATTTGTAAAAACAATTGCCTTAAAGCAAAAAGGTTTTGCAGCTACTGATTCCGGTTTGGCTATCATTCGTTATTTCTGGAGCAGCAGGGGCATTGATAAATCTGCATTGAATATTATAGATGGCAGTGGTTTGTCTCCCGCCAACCGCACCACTACCAATGCACTGGTTACAATAATGCAATATGCAAGAGATAAAGCCTGGTATGAATCTTTTTATAATGCCTTACCACTCATGAACGGTATTAAAATGAAATCGGGTTATATCAGCGGTGTGCGTTCTTACACCGGTTATGTAAAAAGTAAATCAGGAGCTGAATATACTTTTGCCTTTATTGTAAATAATTTTGATGGCAATCCCGGAAGCGTTAGAGAAAAAATGTGGAAGGTGTTGGATATTTTAAAGTAATTTTCTTTTTAATCAATTAAAAATAATTATGCAACAACAAAATTTTAAAAACCATTCGCAGATTGTACCGCTTTACCATTATGTATTACTAAGTGCTATTCTTGCCCTTATAATCGGTTCAGTTTTTAATCTTATTAAATCCTGCAATGCCGGAGAAGGTTTGTATAGTGCTTCATTGATCTGCCTGGTTGCTTTCATTGTATTTTTGCTGGCATGGTTTGCCCGTGGGTTTGCTTTAAAGGCTCAGGACAGGGCCATCCGTGCAGAAGAAAACTTGCGCTATTTTGTACTTACCGGTAAATTATTAGACCATAATTTAAGAATGGGGCAGATCATTGCATTGCGTTTTGCATCCAATGAAGAGTTTATAAGTCTTGCAAAAAGGGCTGTGGAAGAAAAATTATCTCCAAAAGAAATTAAACAAGCCATACAAAATTGGAAAGGGGATTATTACAGGGTATAGGAGTAATGGATAATTTTTTAATGGATAATTATAAAATTATCCATTAAAAATATTTTTCAAGTTTCGCTTTTAGCTCTTGAGGCATCTCACATCTTTTCATGGTAGATGACTGCATAAAATATAAAGTAACATCGCCGGTGTTTAAGAGTTCATCCTGCTGATTATAGATTTCTGAATGAAAAATAATTTTGTGATGTGTGGGTAATTCCCTGAGGGTAGTCTTTACCGTTATCAGGTCATCATATTTTGCAGGGCGCAAAAACCGGCTGTGAATATCTACTACCGGCATGATGATGCCCATGGCCTCAATATCTTTATAAGTATAACCCAATACACGAATGGCTTCTCCACGTCCTATTTCATAGAACTGTGCATAGTGCCCGTGATATACCACACCCATTTGATCTGTAAGAGCGTAGTGAATGCGTATTTGTGTTTCGGTTGTGTACATATGAGCGGATTCGTTTAAGTAGTTTATGGTTTAAGGCGTTTGGGATTTAAGTCGTTTAAGGTTTAAGTCGTTTAAGGTTTAACGTTTGTTCGGTTGGAGGATTTAAACTGAGTTACTAAATTTAAATGTATTCAAGATTCACAGCATTTATTCGTGCTTTCACCCCTTCCGGACTTCGTTCAGCCGTGCGGGCTTTCACCTTTCACCATTCACAATGCACCATTCACCTCCCTTATTTCCCCACCATCCCATCCACACTTACTCTTCCCGGGCCTGTAAATAATAACGTAAGATAAGCAGCAAGGTATAAGGTAGCTTTTTCCCCTTCGCCCAAAAAATCTCCGTTATTTACTTTAAACAATGCTACACACATCACAACTATTAATGGTATCGCTGCCAGTCTTGTAAATAATCCAATGATGATAAAAAGGGCGCAAAAGAATTCTGCAAAAATTACAAGGGATAGGGAAGTTGCTTGACCCAGTCCCAAAAAATTCATGAATTTACCTTTGTATTGAGCAAAGTGAACAAGCTTATCGTAACCATGATTCATCATGAGTGTACCGGATACAATGCGAAGTAAAAGGGTTGCAGCATTAAATGAAGCAGCAGAATATTTGGTTGATAATAGTCTTTTCATTGATAAATATATTGGTTAGTTTGAGTAAAAATAACCAATCTCTCTTTATAAATAATCCACACAACTGTAAAAAAAGTTTTTTCTTTTATCAATCCTTTAACAGGCAATTGCAATTAGTTTCGTTTGTTTACAGAATAATAAACATTAATCACTTCTTTGGAATAGTGTTTGTTGATGCAGTCAAAGATTTACTTTTGCATTCGGAATCATTTAACTAACCCACCAATGAATCGTACAATATTTTTTTCGCTGCTTTTACTGGCAGTCACAGTTTCTTCATTTGCTCAACCCACACATACTATTACAGACCCCGAAAGAAAATACAAAGAAGCCAAAGAGTTTTTTGTAAAAGAACAGTATGCACTGGCCTACCCGTTGATGAAGGAGTTGAAAAAATCTTACCCAGACAATACCGTAAGTGATCATACCTACATCAATGATGATGTAAATTATTATTATATAGCATGTCAATTAAAGCTCATGCATGAAGTGGCAGAAAAAGAAGCCATTCAGTACACCAGCAATGTGACCAATGAGCCCCGCAGGCAAATATTAAGTTTTCACCTGGCACATTACTATTTTCTGAAAGATGATTTTAGTAATGCCATTGATTATTTTGAAAAAGCAGGATATGATAACCTGAGCAATGACCAGATTGCCGATGCAAAATTTGAAAAGGCCTATGCTCATTTTAATTTAAAACAATTTGCACAAGCCAAACCTCTCTTTAATGAAATACACCAGTTGCCCGATAATAAATATTATATACCGGCCAATTATTATTATGGTTTTATTTCTTATTACGATAAACAATACAATGAAGCACTAAAGTCATTTAAACTAGTAGAAACACATGAGGACTACAAAGGCGTAGTGCCTTATTATATTGCAGAAATTTATTATTTCCAGGGCAAAAAAGAAGAGGCTCTTACTTATGGTGAATCTGTTTTGGGCCGTGGGGGTTCTCTATATTACGAAAAACAATTGAAGCTGCTAACCGGCCAGTTGTATTTTGAAAAACAGAATTATAAAAAAGCAATGCCACTGCTGGAAGATTATGTACTCAATACACCTAAAGTGAGCAAAGAAGTTTTGTATGAACTTAGTTATAGTTATTACAAAGAAAATAAATTTGAAAAGGCAATAGACGGATTTAAACAACTGAGCAACGAAAGGGATTCTATGGGGCAAAACAGTATGTACCTGCTGGGTGATCTTTACCTGCGAACCAATCAGAAAGCCAATGCCAGAACTGCTTTTCAATATAGTGCTTACAACAGCAGCAATGCCAAACAGCAAAAAGTTTCAAGATTTAATTATGCCAAACTATCCTATGAACTGGGTTATCAGGATGTGGCTTTAAATGAAATGAAAAACTACCTGAGAGATTATCCCAACTCAGAATATGATGTGGAAGCAAAGGAAATATTGGTAAACCTGATGACCAATACCAACAATTTTAGTGATGCCCTTGCTTTGTATGAAAGTTTCAATCAACCTACAGCATCTATGCAAAAAGCATATCCCCGCATTTTATATGGCAGAGCTATTGAGCATATCAATGACCAGCAATTATTACCGGCCGATGAATTATTAAGCAGGGTATTATCCAATACTTTATCAGGCAATATACTTCCTTATGCCAATTTCTGGAAAGGCGAAATTGCTTACAGGATGCAACGGTATGATGATGCTATTCGTTACTTAAATGTATACATACTAAGTGGAGCTGCGGCGCAGGGTGAGGCCAATCCTGCTGCGGCAAAATATAATGTGGGTTATAGCTGGCTCCAAAAAGAAAATTACCGCCAGGCACTCACTGGTTTTGAAGGAGTAACTAAAACAGTTTCTTCAACGTCTAATTCTATGGTGCAGGATGCTTACCTGCGCACTGCCGATTGTTACTACATGCTTAGGGATTTTACTAAAGCATCCGGAATGTACGAACAGGTTATCAGCAATGCATTGTTGCAGGCCGATTATGCTACGTATCAAAAAGCAATGATAGCAGGTGTAAAAAACAGCGCAGAAAAAATCCGGTTACTCAGCAGCATCAGCCGCCAATATCCATCCAGTAATTTGGTGCCGGATGTGAATATGGAAATAGCACAAACATATATTTCTGATGAAAAATTTATGGAAGCCATTCCTTTTTTAACCAATATAATCAACTCAAAAGATAATGGGCTTAAGCCAAGAGCTTATCTAAAACTGGGATTGGCATATTACAACAGCAACAACAATAAATCTGCACTCAGTAATTATGAGCAGTTAATACAAAAATATCCGCAGAGCGCCGAAGCCGACGAAGCGATGGGAGTCATCCGTGATATTTATGTAGAAGAAGGCAGGCCCAATGATTATGTAGAGTTGATGAAGAAAAATGGCAAGGCCATTTCTATATCGGAAGCAGATTCATTAACTTATGCTGCAGCGTCGCTTAAATATAATAACAATGATTGCACCGGTGCCATCAGCGGATTTGCCAATTACCTGGGCCGTTATCCTGATGGAGCCTATGCTATTGATGCCAATTACCTGAGGGCTATTTGCTATCAAAAAAATAAAGACTGGCCCAATGCCCTGCTGGGATATGGTTTTGTAAATGCACAGGGGCTGAATAAATATTATGAAAAAGCTACGCTGGAAGCTGCCCGTATTTATTATTTTGAACTGAAGGATTATGCCAATGCAAAAAAGTATTTTGAAATGCTGAGAGTAAATGCACTCAGCCAGGACAACCTGCTGGAAGCGTTGCGTGGCCTTGTTCGCAGTTTTTATTTATTAAAAGATTATGCAGAAGCCAACACTGCAGCAAAAGACCTGCTTACCAAAAAAGGAATCAGCACAGATGATAAATCTATTGCTAATCTTGTGCTGGGAAAATCGCAGCAAATAAGCAATGATTGCAATGCAGCCATTACTTCATTTAAAAATGCAGCAGCTATAAATAAAGCTGCATGGGGCGCTGAGGCAAGGTTTGAAATTGCCAACTGTTATTATACACTCAACAACCTGGCCACTGCAGAAAAATCGGCACTGGCAGTAATTAAAGAAACGGGTTCTTATGATTTATGGGTAACCAAATCATACATTTTACTGGGCGATATTTTCCTGCAACAAAAAGATTATTTCAATGCTAAAGCTACTTTTGAAAGTGTAGCCAAAAATGCAGCCATCGCCACATTAAAAGCAGAGGCACAACAAAAATTAGAAAAAGCGATTGCTGAAGAAAAGCAACAATCAAAGATTAGTGACTAAATGCAATGGCTAAAAATTAATTATTATTTTTTAACAGCAACTACATGAATAAAGTACTTTTTATATTAACAGCGGCTTGTATGGTAGGCATCAATGCGATCGGGCAACGGGATACCACTAAAACTCAAACGATCGATATAACCTCATCTTTTAAACCGGTTTTGCGCAATGCAGTAAAGATCAATTTTTCAGGATCGCAGTTAGCGGCAGATACGAGCAGGCCTTTGCTGGGTTATACGATTCCGTCGCAGAATTTATTTTATGCTTATCAGCCCATATCCCTGCGCCCATTGGCATTGGTGCAGGATACCAATCTTTACCTGGGAAGCCGTAATTATTTAAAAGCAGGATTTGGTTCTTATAATACACCGTATGTGGCAGCAGGATTAAGCTTTGGAGATGGCAAAAAAACACTGGTCAACTTATCCGGTGATTATATTGCTTCCAAAGGAAAGGATATTGAATTTCAGGATTATTCTTTAATGAATTTAAAAGGAACAGGAAGTTATTTTACTCCTAAAAATGAAGTGTATGCAGGTGCCGCTCTTGGTTTTAATAATTATTACCTGTATGGGTATGATCATTCTATTCACACCTACAACAAGTCAGACATAAGGCAGCAGTTCCAGGATATTAATATTTCCGGTGGAATACGCAATATCGTTTCCAATTCGATGGACATTAGTTATAACCCCAATTTGCAAATTAATTTTTTTACCAATAAAAATAAACTGAGCGAAACAAGTATTGTAATTGATGCCCCGGTAGAAAAGAAATTTAATGATGAGATTACTTTAAAACTATCTGCCAAAGGAGATTTTACCAACTATTCTACCCTTGGACGTATACCTGACAATATTAAAATTTCCAATAACATTTTATCAGTTTCGCCTGCATTTGTATATAGTACTTCTTTAATAAAATTACATGGCGGAATAATTCCTACCTGGAACAACGGCAAATTTGTATGGTTGCCGGATGTGTACGCTGAAGTAAAAGTGCAGGAAAAAGTGTTCCTTGTGCAGGCAGGATGGGTAGGGCGTTATATTAAAAATACTTACCGCAATTTATCTTTTATCAACCCTTATTTACAATCATTAACCCGGCAGGATAATACCAAAGAAATAGAATATTATGGTGGGATAAAAGCTACTGTGGGCAAGCATTTTAATTTTAGTGCCAAGGCTGGCTGGATTACTTACAGGGATCTGCCGGTATTTATTAATGATACTGCTACTGATGAAAAATCTTTTTTGATTAGCAATGAAACCAAAGCAAAAAACCTGCGCATTCATGGTGATATCAGTTATATCAGCCAGGATAAATTTACTGTAACAGCGGGTTTAACTTTAAATGGATACACCGGTTTTAATGTAAATAATAAAGCATGGCATACGATACCCATGGAATTTACTACTTCTATGCGCTGGTGGGCATTTGAAAAATTATTGCTAAAGGGAGATTTATATTTATTTAACGGGGGCAATTATCTCACTAAAGCCAATGGTAGCAGGGCACTCACAGGTGGTACCGATTTGAGTGCAGGCGCAGAATTTAAAATAAACAAACAATTTAGTGCCTGGCTAAACGCCAATAATATCTTAAACGATAAATATGAACGCTGGCACAATTACGAAGTTTATGGCCTAAACCTTACAGCAGGCATTTTAATTAACTTTTAACTTCTATTTTTGCAGGGCATGGAAAAATTGTTGACCAACTATTTGTATGAATATAAAAATTGCCCGCTGCCTGCAGTGGGTACTTTGGTAATGCAACCCGGACATGCACAATTTTTGCCCGGAGAAAACAGGATGCTGGCTCCAATGCCATATGTAGAATTGAGCGAAAAAGAAAGTTCCACTTATGGTTTGATAGACTTTATTGCCGACCAAAAAAAAATCAGTGCATTGGAAGCAGCAGCTTTTTTAAGTAAGTTTTGTGAAAGGTTAAAACAAATGAAGTCTTATGAAGAATTACCCCTTTCCACTGCAGGAAGTTTTTATATGGATGAAAACGGCAAGCTGCATTTTAAATCGGTGGCCATGCCTGCTTCCTTTTTTCCGGAAGTAACAGCAGCAAGAGTGATTCACCCTGATGTGGCACATAAAATGATTGTAGGGGATACCCATACAAATACCACGGCCATGACGGAGCAGTTGCAGGCAGAGGATAAGATTAAAAGCAGGTGGTGGATAGCTGCAGCAGTACTTGCTTTATTAGGCGTGGCTGTTTTATTTATGTATTACCGCCAACATTCTTCCGGCGATTTTGGGAATGATATGCAAGCTAAACCAGCATCGGAGTCTAAAAGTTATCTTACTACTGATAAATAAATTAAATTAACTTTCTTTGCAGCCATAAATCAGTTGGTATGATTCATTATAATGGCTGTCCTTTTTGCCAATCAGGCAATATTCAAAAAAAATTTACGGTAAAAGATTACACGGTGTCCGGCGAAAGCTTTGCCATTTATCAGTGCAATCATTGCGGTGGTGCTTTTACACAGGATGTTCCTGCACAGGAAGCAATAGGCGCTTATTATGCATCAGAAAGTTATATCTCTCACAGCGATACTCAGCAAGGTTTCATCAATCGTTTATATCATTTGGTGAGAAACAGCACGCTTTTGCAAAAA
>JBBRFX010000034.1:0-26520 GCA_038241275.1 Chitinophagales bacterium | reverse complement strand
AAGGCAAGCCTTGCTCCTATTAAGTTACCGGCAATGTTACACAGTGCCATTAAAATAGCAATGTCTAATAAATATTTTCCCTTGCTGATGAAAACAAACAGGGCTCCAATATTGGTCATACAATTTATTAATTTGGAATAGGCTGAAGCTTCTACAAATTCAAACCCAAGCAACATAACAAAACCCAGCACAAAAAAGCTACCGGTACCAGGGCCAAAAAAACCATCATAAAATCCCACAACCAACCCCATTAGCGATCCACGGATTAATTGTTGCCGCAGTGTAATATGCTTTGCCTTTATTTTTCCCAGGTCTTTTTTGATAAATGTGTATACCGCAATTACGATCAGTATAACCAGGATAACCGGTTTTAAAGCATTTACATTTATATGGCTCACTACCTGTGCGCCTGCAAAAGATGCGGCTCCTGCAAAGGCTGCAATGCTGAATAGTATTGTATAATTAAATTTTATTCTCCTGGAATATTGAAATGCAGCCATGCTGGTGCCTGCCAGCGATGCAATTTTATTGGTGCCAAATATTACCGGCAGGGGAGTTTTAGGAAAGTTAATCAACATGGCGGGTAACTGAATCAGTCCACCGCCGCCAATCACAGCATCCACAAATCCTGCTGTAAAAGATAAAACGATTAAGGAAATAATAGTGAGAAAACCGTAATCGGAAAATATACTTAAGATGAACATTTAATCATTTTGTCTTTCATACAATAGTTATGTGTAAAGTTATAGGTATCCTGCATTTGTTAAGCATTTATGAGGACAGGAGTTTAAAGCCATAAAATTGCCGCAGTTCCTTTAAACTTTACACAATAAAATGGTTAAGTTTACACTTGTTACACAAGAGAATATTCTAAAGCAATAGTTGTGTTTTGAGCCAGCAAAAAATTGATTAAGAAGTTGCACATATTTTAAACAACCTCATTTTTAACCAAACTAAAAGACCATTATGAAAAAATTATTTAATTTCAAAAGGATAAAACAGTTATCACTGCTGAATGCAGGAATGTTTATACAACTAAGAACCATCGCACAGGACAGCATCAGCACAAGCGCACAAAATTATGCATGGTATAATGAAACATGGATTTGGGTAGCAGGTGCCGCTGTTTCTATCTTAGTGCTCATTTCACTGATAAAGAGGGGCACCGGTAAAAGCCGGTAAAAGCAAGCGCAGCCATAACAATTATTTTAAAAAGTATTTAAAGCAGCAGCATTTTTTAGAGATGCTGCATTGTAAAAAAGGTACACTTTTTTTGTTATGGAATATGCAGAAGAACAAAGCTATACCAAACGGGATTTCATTTTAGTCCATTTCTACCGGCACTTCTACCATTACTACACAACCTTTGCCGGGAGCAGTATGAAGACTAAAGTTTCCGGAAAATAACTTCACCCTTCTTTTTATATTTTCAAGACCAATGCCTGTGGAAATAATTTTGGTATCAAACCCTTTACCATCATCTGCTATTAGTAATTTGAGCACCTCATCTTCTTTGGTTAATGTTATTATTACTTCTTTGGCATGCGCATGTTTAATAATATTATTTAACTGTTCCTGCAGAATGCGGTAGAAATTAATTTTTAAATCAACAGGTACAAACACATTATCGAGAGGAGCAATTTCCATTTTAATGGTAAATAATTTTCCGGCATTCATGGTTTTAATCAAAATGTCGAACACCTGTTTTAAAGAAAAATCATTAAAAGAAACGGGCGCCAGTTCATGCGACAACCTCCTCACTTCATCTGCCACATGTTTAATATAATCTTCTGTTTGAGTGATCAATTTTGTAACATCCTGTTTTTTTTCAATGCCTTCTTTGGTAAGGCCCAGGTATAATAGGGATACCGCTAAAATCTGGTTCACATTATCATGCAACTCCATACCCATTTGTTGCCTTTCCTGTTCCTGCATGATGGTCACAGCTTTTTCAATCCGGCTTTCAGATTCTGTTTCTTTGGTAACGTCCTGCATGGTGCCAATGATTCTTATTGGCTTTCCGGTATTATCATAGGTTACAAATGCCCTGTCTACCACATATTTGTAATTGTCATCACTGCACCTAAACCGGTAGGCTGTTTGAAAAACCTGCTCCCGGTTAAGAAAAACTTCATCCAGTAAATTTTGAAAATCCTCACGGTTACTTTTATGAATATTATTTTTCCACCAATGAAAGATATTTTTGATCTCTTCATTTTTATAACCAAAAACCTGGGTTATACCTTTGTTGTAATTGATGCAGTCGTTGACAATATCCCAATCCCAAATAGTATCACTGGTTGCTTTTGCTACCATTTCATAACGATCCAGCGCTTCTATCATTTTAGCTTCTGCTTCCTTCCTGCTGCTAATATCCGTTATCATTGCCAGTGCCCCATCATACTGTTCGTTTTTAAATATTGAGTTTGTGTTTAACTGTGCCCACAAAAATGTACCGTCTTTTTTCCGCAATCTAAAATCATGTATTTCTGCAATTCCTTTTTCCCTGCGCTGAATATTTTCAATGGCATGTAATTTTCCTTCCTCATCCATAAAATCCGACAAATGTTTTCCCATCAACTCTCCATTGTTATACCCAAGCATCTGTACCATTTGCCTATTGGCAAAAGAAGTAAACCCATTTTCATCAATCATCCAGATTCCTTCACTGGCGGTTTCTACAATCATGCGGTATTGTTCTTCACTTTTAGCCAAACTGGTTTCTGCTTCCATGCGCAAATTTTCTTTGCGGATATTTTCCAAGGCATAGGCAATATCTGCTGTAGCATCCTGCAGTAATCCGATCTCCTTATCATCAAAAAAATTCTTAACAGGAGCATATAGAGAAAAAATACCGAAGACTTTACCAAATTTTAGGATGGGCAATGCAATGGATGAATAATAGCCCCGCTGCAATTGAGCAGCTCTCCAGGGCGCTACCAGTGCATCTGTTTCAAGATCATTACTGTAAAAAGGTTTTAATTCCTTTATTGCCATACTGGTTGGGCCACGCCCTTCTGGCTCATCTTTAATTGTTATAGCATTAATTTCAGTCAAATAACCATCTTCAGCTCCTGCATAAACAAATGGTATAATTAATTTTGTTGACTCTTCCAGTTTACCAATCCAGGCCATACGGAAATGGCCAATATTTACAGCAATATCACATACTTCTTTTAACAGTGTTTGTTCGTCTGCTGTTTTTACAATCGCTTTATTTAAATCTGTAATAAAATTATACACCCTGTTTAGCCGGGTAATTTTTTGTTCATTTATTTTAGAAAGGGTTATATCCTGGTAAGAGCCAAATATTTTTAATTCTTTACCATACTTCATAAATGGTTTTCCAACCATCCTTATCCACTTTTCATTTCCTTTGGCAGTAATAATTTCAAATTCAAGATCAAATGACTCCCCGTTGGTTCCGGCATTTGCCAGTGCCTGCAACACTACTGCCCTGTTTTCTATATGCTTTAAATATTCCGGCAAAAAAAATTCATTTAGATTTTTTAACGCCCCGTTTATCTCAAATATATCGTGTGCAACTGCTGTGCAGTTAACAGTTTTCAATTGCATATCATATTCCCAATTACAGGTAAGGGTTACCTGCTGCAATTCAGAAAGCTCCGCCTGCCTGGCTTCCAGTTCCTCTACCTTCTCATTATTTTTTTTATAAAATGATTTTAGTAAGAAATATAATAAACTACCGGTTGTAATAATGTATAGTGCACCTTTTATATTTTGAAATAAAATATATTCCTGCCCTTCGTTCACATTCATAAAAACAGACAAAATCCGATCACTTAAGTATATCCAAAAAAGACCTATTAAAATATGTAAAAGGGTGATTTTGGCAGCCGGTTTTAATCGCATGTCAGATAATTAGTAAATTTTCAGTTTTTATCACATAAAAGTTAAGTTGAATGTACAACAAAATAACAGGAAGCTGCCAATCTCCTTTATTAGTATATGAAGGAATTTCTATATGATTTTGCCAGCAAAAAGTAAACGGTTAATCGCAACTTGTCACGTTTTACTTTTATTAAATGATGGCTATCTGCCTTTACAAAAACAGCAATCATTAAATGCAATGACTATCATCATTGCTTCGAGCCTGGCAGTATGTGTAACTTTATCTTAATTAATCTGCAGCAGGTTTATGAAGAAGGTTGGCAGGTAGCTGTTGTAAAAGACAGTAAGTGGGTTACTGTAATACAGCTTAAAAACTGTTAACTTAACAAAGATGCAGGCAGTTTTGAAAAGATTGTTACAATAATAAAAGTTGTAAAAAACTTTAAAATGTAATGATTGTTTGCAAGGTAGGTTTTAGCAAATCTACCTTGTTTTTATTGCTGCCATTTACCTGCGCGGATATAATAATGGTGCCTGTAAGTATGCAATTTATTTTGTTGCAGGTACCTTTTTAATGTAGTGCAAGTAACTATGCATGTGATTGGCAGAAGCAGACAGGTTTAGTTTACCTTATTAAAAATGTATTGCTCAATAAAATCTATCCCGGCTGGTAACCGGGATAGATTTTTATTTAATGCTCCTGCCATCAAACTTCTATCAGCACTTCATGTTTGCTGTAAGCCTCCATAAGTTTTTTCTGTACATCATTAGCCACGGGAGCGTAAGAATGAAAGTGCATATCAAAACGGGCACGACCCTGTGTGATGCTGCGCAGGGAAGAAGAATACTGATGCATTTGTGCCAGCGGCACAAGGGCAGTTATTTTTTGAAAATTACCACTTGCTTCTATACCTTCTACAATGGCAATGCGGGTTTGCAGATCGCTCATTACAGCACCCACCTGGTCGGCAGTACATAATACTTCTACTTCATACACAGGCTCCAGCAACTGTGGTGCGGCCTGTATAAATGCCTGGCGAAATGCATGCAGCCCGGCTATCTTAAACGATATATCATTGCTATCCACCGGGTGCATCTTGCCATCATACACAGCTACCCTCACATCTCTTACATAAGATCCGGTGAGCGGGCCATTCTGCATTTTCTCCATCACCCCTTTTAAAATAGAGGGAAGAAAACGATTGTCTATGGCACCGCCAACAATACAATTTAAAAAAACCAGTTTGCCTCCCCAGTCAAGATTTATTTCTTCGGTGCTGCGCACATTTAATCCGTTAGGTGGGGCAATGCCATCATACCATGGTTCAATGCGCATGAATACTTCGCCAAACTGTCCTGCACCGCCACTTTGTTTTTTGTGGCGATAAGTAGATTCTGCTGCCTTTCCTATAGTTTCACGATAAGGAATTTTAGGCTTTTCAAACTTCACTTCCAGTTTGTGAATGTGTTCTATTTTCCATTGAATTACCTGCAGGTGTAACTCTCCCTGGCAGTGCAGCAGGATTTGCTTTAGCTCAGGCGAAATTTCTACTTTCACCGTGGCATCTTCTTCCTGCAGGGTGTGCAGTGCCTGCGACAGCTTTTCTTCTTCGCCTTTGTTTACGGCACTAACGGCTACGGTTACATTGGTTTTGGGAAAAAGGATGGGTTGCAGTTCTATGTTCATGCCCTTATCGTGCAGGGTATTGTTTACATGGGTGCTGCGCAGTTTTATACTTGCACCAATATCGCCTGCCTGCAGTTCTGTAACAGGTACCCGGTTGCTGCCTTCGAGCAAAAAAAGCTGATTTAATTTTTCTGCAACGCCGGTATTTTCGTTGATGAGTTCGCTGCCGGCTCTTACCGTGCCGCTATATACTTTAAACAAACTGAGCTCGCCAATATGCGGCTCAATTATGGTTTTAAAAATAAAAATACAGGCAGGGCCTTTTACATTACAATCCAGCGTGCCGCCTGCTGTTGTTTTTTGCGGGGGCATTTCTGTGGGTGCAGGTGCCACATAATCTATAAAACTCATGATGCGGCCGGCTCCCATATTTTTTTCGGCAGATACACAAAAGAGCGGAAAAATATCGTGCTTTATCATGGATTGATGCAGGCCGGCTTTCATATCTTCTTCGCTTAGCTCGCCCTGCTCAAAATATTTTTCCATCAGGCCTTCATCATTGCTTGCGATGGTTTCAATTAATTCTTTGTGCAGTTGTTCTGCTTTTTCTTTTTCACCGGCTGGTATGGGTAGCTTTTGTGGTTTGCCTCCTTCCGGCGGAAACTGGTACATAATCATATTGAGTACATCAATGATACTGTTAAAACCAGGGCCTGTAATCAGGGGATATTGCACGGCTACCACCCCGGCGCCAAAATGCGCTTTTGCTTCCTGCAGGGTTTTATCAAAATCAGCATCTTCTTTATCTACCTGGTTTACTACAAAAATGGTGGGCGTTTTAAACGTATCTGTATATTCCCAAATGATATCGGTGCCCACTTCTACTCCCATGGCAGCATTTAAAATCATCACACCGGTATCAGCTACCCGCAGTGCGCTGATAACTTCTCCGGCAAAATCGTCGTAGCCGGGTGTATCAATGATATTTATTTTATAATCTTTCCAGGTGATGTGCATGAGAGAAGAAAAAACAGAACTCTGTCTTTCTGTTTCCAGCTCATGATAATCGCTTACTGTATTTTTGGAGGCGATATTACCGCGGCGTTTTAGAACGCCTGCCTCAAAAAGCATGCTTTCTGCCAGTGTGGTTTTGCCACAGCCCGCATGCCCCAGCAGGGTAATATTTTTTACATGGTTTGAATCGTAAGTTGTCATAAAAATTATTTTTACTTTACGCCGGTCTCACTCCTGTGGAGAAGCGGCCGGTGCTAAGCGTTTTAATGGATATAATTGCATTTTACCAGACGCATCCAACTGCAAAGAAGCAGTTTTGAAGTGATGCCTGGCAAGGGTTAGCTACCCTGACAGCTTTTAAAGAAAAGGGCTGGCTCTGCTTAATATGAAAACTTTCTTTTTCACAAACCTTGTGTTTTAAATGTAAAGGAATCCCATAAAAGTAACCAGCCAGCCTTATGCGGGCTGGCTGATATTACACGGGTTTACTGTTGAACAAATTGATGGAAGTCATCTTCCAGTTGATCGAGATCTGATACAAGCAGATCGAGTTTATCCTTTAAATAATGATGAGGAATACGATGCCCTATTCGTGGATAGCGTTCTGCCTCTTTTATCTGGCCCTTTATTTCATGTTTTAAATCGTGAATATTAATAAGCTGAATATGGATCTGGTTGTGAAAATGTTCAATACCCAGAAGTACATCATGACCTGTTTTACCTGGGGCGAAAAAATACAATTCTCTTTTTAATTTGTTTATTTTTTCGCTGTAAGCCGCAAGGGTGGAATACCAGGTATTACACTCGCTTACGATCGCTTTGTTAATTTCTTCCGTAACCATTGTATAATATTTAAAGTGTGATAAAATGTTTAACAGTTTGAATACCGGAAAATGTTTCTACACTAAAGGTAAAAACAACTTTACATTTTTTACTGATATTGGTCATGTAAGATAATAATGATAATCATTTTTTCATAGTTGTTTTTTGTAGATTTTGAGGTTTCTTTTGTGGTGAAGAAATTATTTTACACAAAGCAATTATCTCAAACAAACCATGCAGGAAAACAAAGGTTACAAAGGGATTATGATAAGCAAAGAGGCAAGAAAAACAGTGAAACTACGAACTGCGGCATCTTTGCTTTCCTTGCCCCTTTTTGTGAAACCCTTTAAATAAAACACTTACAAATTTGCGATTTTCATTTCCTTCGGATATTTTACCGAATAGCTAAATCGAAGTTTTTTACTTTCACCGGGTTTTAAACTGATCTTCCAGGTGAGGATGCCGCTTTCTTCGTTTATGGCTGCGCCACTGCTTTCTTCAAGCTTTATTTCTATTTCTTTTGCCGTGCTGATGGGATACTGGTCTTTTAGCAACAGGTTTACCGTGGTGATCTTATTGTTCTTTACGGTGAGTTCATAAGTAAATACCTGTTTAGTGCTGCTGCCGTTAATTTTGGTACTGGTAAAATCTTTTACGGCAGTGCGTTTTATGGCCACTCTTTTGTCTTTGCCCAGGGAAAGGTTCAGCGTATCTGCGGTACTGTTAGGATCTATCATTGATTTGCCGATATAGGTATTATCCATGATAATATTGGCTACACCGGGCAGCAAATCCAGTTTTTGCCAGTCGGCCACTTCTGCCAGCAGGTATGCATCCCTGTCCAGTTTTGGTACTGCATAATCTTTTAGCGTAGCATTAATTTTTTCTTCTTTAATAGTTACGCTGTGCATCTCTCCATCGCTGTCTATATTATAAGGAAGGTCTATTTCAAAATTGGTATTCAACTGGCTTTCGGTAAGTGTGGTAAATCTCTGAATTGTGGAAGGATCTACCGTTTCTAAACCTGCTACTTTTCCATTGAGTTTTTTTGCCGTTCCATAACCTGTTACCACTATTTCATCCAACATTTGTTTGTCGTCTTTTACAATAGATTGAATATTGTTTTGAAAATAATTATTGGTAACGGGTGCTTTGATATTATCATACAGTGGTTTTACATACATCTGCAAATACCATGGTGTAAGACTTGGTGCTACCCCACCCGACCCCGGGTTGGAAGTACTGAGGGTTAGTTTTACCTGTTTCCAGTTGATGCCGGTAGATTGTGTGATGGCTGCTTTATATACCAGCTTTAATTCGTTGGTTTTAGAATTTACTCGTACATCATACAATGGAGTAAACCCTGCATTATTGGTAAAGTAACTGAGCGACACCGGAATCTCCCCGCTATTGCTGCATATCACCTGTAGTATGAGCTGGCCATAAGGTTTGGCTGCTTTCACAGGTTTGTTACCTGTTTCATTCATACGAGTTTGAATGGCTGCTATTTTTTCGCTGAGGATATCATAAGCCTCGGTTAGTTTAAACAAAGCAGTTTTTGCCGTTTCTATTTTTGTGGTATTGGCATTAATAAGTTTGAGGGCTTCTTCGCTGCTGATGGTTTTATTTCCATTGTCTTTTACGATCATTTCTATGAGCTTATTGGTTTTGTCAAGCGTTTCTCTTTCTATCTCTGCAAGGTTCCTGTTGCGGTTTTGTTCTTTTTGAATTTGCTTTATACTGTCCTGCATTGTTTTAATAACAGGATTGGCCACTACAGCAATGGTTGGTGTAAACACAGTAAAACGCTGGGATAATAAAGCCACATTTTCCGGCACACTTATCTGCAGGCTGTTAATATCAATAGTATTGCTTAACTGGCTGATCACAATTTGTTTGGTAGCAGTATTTACGCTGATATTGGCATTGTGTGTGAGTTCTGCACCATAGCCAAAATATACTGTGGCAGTAGAAAGCCTGGCATCAGCCCTGGCGGTATCTTGTGCATAGAGTGGCGAAGTGGTATAAATAAAAATACCAACAGCAATCATTAATTTTTTCATTTGAATCAGTTTGTTTGCTCCAGGATGTGCAAATAATGCTGATTACATAAAGAGACTTTTTTATTTTTTTAAAAGAGAGATCAAAAATTATTCATGATTATGTATTTAGTTAGAATCTTAATCTTTAACGTGCATTTGCACCTAAAGAACTTCAGTTTTGCAGCAACAAACAAATGGCGTTTCCAATTACTCCTCAGGAACAACCCTTTGCACTTGATTATCTAAAAAATGTATTGCTCCTGCGGAGTAAATATAGAAGCATCATTATTTTTCTTCAAAGCTTTAGCCCTAAGGAGCTATATACATTTGCGAACTAAATACATATTCTTGTAAGTATTAATTAAAAGCTAAAAAACAAAATAACTTAATATATAGGTTACAAATGCGGGTTTCTAATATTAATTTTGCAGGGTTAACCAAATCTATTTTACATGAAACAGAAAACGAACCTTGCCATCTCTTTTTTTACTGTTATTCCTTTTTTGCTCATTGCCCAGGAACCTGTAAAAAATGAAGCTAATACCCCCGTGACTTTCACTACCAAAGAAAAAATGAAGATGGAAGTTGTAAAAGCCGGTGTTTCGCCGCTAACGAATGGTTTTAAATATAACGCCATTGCCGGCTCCAAAAACAGTACTGCAAAAGAGCAAATAAAAATGAACACAACATCAGTTGACGGATCGGCTGTTGCAAACTATCAGCGGAGCAGGAAAACTTCAGCATTGCAAATGAATTTAACGCCTAAAGAAAAGAGGGCAATGGAAGCAATGAAGCTGGTTGAATAGCATGGTGTTTTCTTCTAAAGAAGTAAACAGGCAAAAAAGTATTTATTTTTTACACTTTTTATTTATCTATCCGATTGTTTTCCAAATACATATCCAGTTTGTTTTTGCAGTAAAATAAAGAATTGACAAATCTACACATCCATCGTCCCTATCGGAACGGTAAATAGCGATTAGACAATATTGTTCATACTTATTTTGCTTTCTGTTCTTTCTTCTCCAAACACAACATAAATAATACTTTAATACCATTATTTTTGTACCTAAAATTATCAACCATTATTTTATGCATACAAAATCTTTCCTGTTTTTACCTGCAATAATACTTGCAGTGGTTGTATCTGGCTGCTCCAGCAACAGCACTACAAAAAAAACGGACATTAATAACAGCAGCAGGGTAGATACTTCCATTGCACCTGTAGAAACCAACAAACCCAATAGTGACTACAAACCGGCATTTATCGGGCAAACAAGGATTAACAGTGCAAAAACTACTACGGCCTATACTGTAGAAAAGATTGCCGGCAATTTAGGAAGGCCGTGGGCAGTGATTCCTTTGCCTGGCGAACGTTTGTTGCTGACAGACAAATCCGGCTTCATGCAGGTATTTAATAGCGATGGTATGCTGATTAAAAAAATTACCGGTTTCCCCAGCGTAGATGATAATGGGCAGGGTGGTTTATTGGATGTAGCGCTTGATCCGGCATTTACTCAAAACAACACTATTTACTGGTCTTACTCCGAAAAACAAGGTTCGGGTAATTTAACCGCCGTTGCCAAAGGCCAACTGTCTGTGGAGGAGTCTACAATTAAAAACCCTGTTGTTATTTTTCGGGCAACCCCCAACCTCAATAGTAACCTGCATTACGGATCCCGTTTATTGTTTGATAAAGATGGTTATTTATTTGTAAGTGTGGGTGAGCGATCAATACTTGAAGGCAGGAAGCAGGCACAATGGCTCAACTCCGGACTTGGTAAGATTTTTAAAATTACCAAAGATGGAAAAGCAGCACCGGGCAATCCTTTTATAAATGAACCCAACAGCATGCCCGAAATTTATTCATACGGCCATCGCAACCCACAGGGCCTGGATATTCACCCGGTAACCGGGGAGTTATGGGAAGCAGAATTTGGGCCCCGTGGTGGCGATGAACTAAATTTAATTAAACCCGGTAAAAACTATGGCTGGCCTGTAATTACTTATGGCATAGAATACGATGGTAATAAAGTAGGCGATGCCCTTCAGAAAAAAGAAGGAATGGAACAACCTGTTTATTACTGGGATCCTGTAGTGTCTCCCAGCGGAATGGCATTTTATGCAAGCGATGTGATTCCGGAATGGAAGAATAATTTATTCATTGGCGGACTCAATAGTACACATATTGTAAGGCTGGTAATTGAAAACAATAAAGTGGTGGGCGAAGAAAGAATAATGGCCGATAAAAAAGAAAGAGTAAGAGATGTAGCCTATTATAATGGTATGTTGTATGCCATTACGGATTCAGGAAATATGTACAGAATCAAAAAGAAATAATAGAATTATATATTCAGTTCGCATCTAATCTCCAACGCTCATTTGCTCCGTAGAAGCATCAGCTTTGTAGCAACAAACAAATGGCGTTTCCAATTGCTCCTTAGGAGCAATACATTGCATACAATTATCTAAAAAAAGTATTGCTCCTACGGAGCAAATATAACAGCAACAATATTTTTCTACAAAGCTATAGCCCCTAAGGGTCTGTAAAGCATTGGCGAACTAAATAACTATTTCTAAAAAATAGATTAACCCAAAATGAAATTATTTATTACAAATTTCTACGACCTACTTGTTATTAATTACGGTGTTATCAATTCAGTTCAATAAATCAACCGGTAATTATCATTACTTAAAAACCATTCATTGTGTTGCTCCTGCACCCGGATAAATGTAGTGCGCTTGGTGAGTTCCTTCAAATACGAAGCGCCCACATAAGTACATGCAGAACGGATGCTACCCAATATATCCAGGATAGTTTCATTGACTGCTCCACGATAAGGCATTTTAATAGTCTTGCCTTCTGAAGCCCTGTATTCTGCAATACCGCCTGCATATTTATTCATGGCTGTTTCTGAACTCATGCCATAAAACAATTTAAATTTTTCTCCATTTTCCTCTACGAGTTCACCGCCACTTTCTTCATGACCAGCCAGCATTCCGCCAAGCATTACAAAATCTGCCCCGCCACCAAAAGCTTTTACGATATCACCCGGCACTTTGCATCCACCGTCGGAAATGATCTGCCCCTTTAATCCATGTGCTGCATCAGCACATTCAATGATGGCAGATAACTGTGGATATCCCACACCGGTTTTTACACGGGTGGTGCATACAGAGCCCGGGCCAATTCCTACTTTAATAATATCTGCTCCAGCCAACAATAATTCTTCCACCATTTCACCGGTTACCACATTGCCTGCCATAATTATTTTGTCAGGAAATTTTTCCCTAATTTTTTTTACAAAATCTACAAAATGCTCCGAATAACCATTGGCTACATCAATACAAATAAACCGAAGCGTTGGGCAGGCATCTATTATTTGTTGCAGTTTAGCGGCATCGTCTTTGGAAGTGCCGGTACTCACAGATATATTTTCTATGATGGCAGCAGGAGAAGATGCAATAAATCCTTTCCACTGCTCTATACTATAATGTTTATGTATGGCCGTTAGCAGTTGATGTTTGGCCAATACCCTTGCCATTTCAAATGTACCTACGGTATCCATATTTGCTGCAATAACAGGTATCCCTTCCCAGTCATTATTTCCATGACGGAAACGTATTTTTCGTTCAAGTGAAACTTCAGACCGGGAGCCGAGGGTAGATCGTTTGGGGCGAATCATCACATCTTTAAAGCCCAGTTTAATATCAGATTCTATACGCATAACCTTATTTTTTGATGGAAGTAAGTTAAGCAAAACATCCTGTTGTTTGATTAGGTTTTTTTAAAAAATATCTTTTTATGTGTGATCTTAAAAGCAACTGGTTTTGTATTACAGCCAAAAAGAAAAAGGGTAAAAGAGAGAAAAGCACATTGCTGTGCACTTTTCTCTCTTTTACCCTTTTTGCCCACATTAAAACAAAAATATGCTGAAGGAATACTACTATTGATTAATAAACATTTTTTCTATCACTTTTTTATCATGTCCGTAAATATCATCTGCAAAATGTAATAAACCATTATCATCTACCCATGCAGTATAATAGGTAATCAATACGTGCACCGGCTTTTTTACTTTCACATATTTTTCTTCACCACTATTCATAGCTTCATCAATGGTTTCTGCGTTCCACTCACTATCATCTTTTAAAAGATAATTAGCCATTTTAGCCGGATCGCTTAACCTGATACAACCATGACTGTATGCCCGTTTATCTTTATCGAATAAAGATTTTGCCGGGGTATCATGAAAATAAATATTAAAGCTGTTGGGAAATAAAAATTTCACTTTACCGAGTGAATTATCATCACCGGGTAATTGCCTGATCACCGGCAGCCCTCCTTCATTGCCGGTTATTTCCATATTATGTGAAGCCAGGTAATTGGAGTTACGTTCCATAGCTGGCATTATTTCTTTTTTTACAATACTGGAAGGCAGATTCCAATAGGGACTAAATACCACCTGGTTTAAATCGCCTGTAAACATCATGGTATTGTGTCCTTCTTTTCCTACTACCACATTCATGTTAAACACATTGGTTGCACCATCTTTTACATATAAAATAAACTCCGGAATATTTACCATAATCATTTGTCCCTCCGGTTCATTAATCATCCACTGCATGCGCCCCATATTAATCAACAGTTGCTGAACACGGTTTATCACAGGTACATTCATATCTTTTATTAAACCATCCGTTAATATTCCTGTGGTTGTATATCCAAACCTTTGCTGAAAATGCTGAATACCTGACTTTAAAGCCTCATTAAATACATTGGAAGAATCTGCAGCCATATCTCCTGTAATCTGCAAACGCTTTTTCAACAGCATTACATCCGGAGATGCTACGCCCATTTTCAGTTTTTTGGCAGCAATGGTTATGGCCGGCCAGCCACCTTGCTGTGCAATCGTATAATAAATCTTCAACTGATCTTTTAATAATTTATAGGATTTGTTTACATCTTCGTAATATTTATTGTCTTTGTGTTTTTTTGTAATCAATGAATCTGCAAGCAATAAAGCATCTTCCTTTTTCCTGGGAATAAAACGCTCCATTTCCTTACGTTTTATATACCCGTCTTCGATACTGTTTAATGAATACATAATAAAATGCTGTGTAAGACGCAGCTCTGTATTAATAATTTTTTTGTCGGATGCAGACACAGTAAATCCCTCTTCTTCTTCCGAATAACCATCCATATTTTTTTGAAGCACTTTATCAATTAATATTGTATCGTTCCTGTAACTGGTTTGGTAATTATGCATATTCCAAAAACCACGGGACTGCTCTATCAGGCCATCTTTTGCAAACCAGGCAAACTGGTAATTGCGTACATTATAAAAACCAACCATACGCCGGGCAATTTTTTCTTCTATTTTATTTTCTTCAAGATATTTTACCAGTATCATGCTATCAAAAAAAAGATCATTATAAGCATTGGCTGCATTAATACTGTAATCTCTTTTCGATATTTTTTTTATTTCCTTTTCACTTTCTTTTGCAGAAGTTTTACTTTTTGTATTACATGAAATCATCAGTGTAAAGATTATCCCGGTGTACATCAAAATTTTTATCATAGTATCCGTTATGCAAATCCTGTGCCTTAAGGAAAAACCTGATTTAACAGGTAAATTGTGCAAAATAATACCTGCTAAATATATTATATATAGCCAGGGTGAATAAAGAAAACCGGGTTCAGTGTTTTACATAAATATTTAAATCGGGCATTAACTAAAAAATTATAACCAGTGTAAAGGGCAATAAACAATATTTTTACATAACTAATTTTAAAAAGAAATACATGCTAAAAAATATATTTTTCATTGTTCTATTTATTTTCTGTGGAACGGTTTCCGCACAAGATACCATACAACAAAAAGTACCAGGCAGAAAAAATGCAGCTAACCAGTTAAACAAGCCTTATGTGATCCTGATTTCGGCAGATGGCTTTCGTTATGATTATGCCCAAAAATACCAGGCAAAAAATCTTTTAAGTCTTAGCAGGTCCGGGGCAAAAGCCAAAAGTATGATCCCATCCTATCCGAGTGTAACTTTTCCTAATCATTATACTATTGCAACTGGTCTATACCCCTCACATCATGGATTGGTGTACAACCAGTTTTATGACAGGGTAAGTAATCAATCTTATTCTATGAGCAACCGTAAAGCAGTAGAAGATCCAAAATGGTATGGAGGTACGCCGTTATGGGTGTTGGCAGAGCAGCAGGGTATGCTAAGTGCATCATACCATTTTGTGGGAACTGAAGCTCCTATAAAAGAAATTCAACCCAGCTATTGGTATAAATACAGCGAAGGAACCGATATAAATTTTCGCATAAAAAAAGTAATAGAATGGCTGCAACTGCCGGAAGAAATCCGCCCGCACTTTATTACTTTCTACTTGAGTGAAGTAGATCACCAGGGGCACAATTACGGGCCTGAAGCAAAAGAAACACAGGAAGCAATTGCATTTGTAGATAAGGCTGTGGGAATGATGGTTGAAAAAGTAAATGCATTAGGTTTACCAGTAAACTTTATCTTTCTTTCCGATCATGGAATGGCCAGTGTAGATACGGTTACCCGTATAAATATCACTACAATGGTAGATACCAGCCGTTTTATATTTCGTGGTGGAGGTACCAGTTTACATTTATATGCAAAGGATACGGCCGATATTCTGTCAACATACGCTGCATTAAAAAACAGGGCTACAGACTTTACAGTTTACCTGCGTAATGAAATTCCGGCCAAATGGCATTATGACCAAACAGATGACCTTTACAACAGGATTGGTGATATTTTGGTGGTACCTCATTACCCAAAAGTTTTGAGCAGTTGGAAAGGTCGCATCGCACCTGGGGCACATGGCTTTGATCCTGCAATCAAAAAAATGCACGCCACTTTTTATGCCTGGGGGCCACAAATAAAAAAAGGAAAAAAGACAGGCTCTTTTGAAAATGTGCATGTATACCCGTTTGTGTGCCAATTGCTGGGGCTTACTTATACAGAAAAAATTGATGGTAATCCTGAAGTATTGAAAAAATTGCTACGCTGAAATGAAGATTGAATGATATGGGGCTAAAGCCTTCGGTATAATATTAGACTATACACAAGGGTATATACAAAAAGGCTTAGTGCCAATAAAATAAGTTGTTATTAAACGGCCAGCAATACAGCCACATAGTGGCACACAGCGGCTGCCAATACAAAAAAATGCCACACTGCATGATGCCAGCCATATCCTTTCCATAAATAAAAAACTATACCAATACTATACAATCCTCCGCCTATAAAAAGAAAGAGTAAGACATCATTGGGCACGGCAGCAAAAAAAATCTTCCCCCCTGCCACCATGATCCATCCCATTAAAAAATAAATTATAACAGACACTACATCAAAACGCCCGGTAAAAAATATTTTAAATAATATTCCAATGATGGTTAGTCCCCATAAAATAACCAGGAGGGTAACGCCAAATGAATTTTTTAAATAAATAAGCAGGAATGGTGTGTAGGTACCGGCAATTAAAAAATAAATACTTATATGATCAAATATCTCCAAAACCCTTTTTACCTGTGGGTGTTGAAAACCATGATAAAGTGTAGAGAAGGTAAACAACATTAAAAAACTAAATCCATAAATACTCGCTCCTACAATACCGGCTACATTGGCATTTTTAGCTGCTAATACGGTAAGTATGGGGATACTGATAATGCCAAACAGAATTCCAAAAGCATGTATAATACTATGTACAACTTCATGCTTTAGCTTATAACCACTTTCATTTTCTTTCATAAGATGAAATATACCGGTAAGTTTATTGAATACCCTGTAAAGTTAAATACTAATGAATATGATAGCATATGATTTTAATCCTTTTAAAACATGATGTTCATTGGAGTACGATGGTGGTTGTAAAATAATTAACCTGCTTTTTGTCCTGCTATAGCAATATGCTACATATATATAAGCGAACATTTTTAATCCAGTTTATAACCAGGTTCCATTTCTGCTCCTGTTTATTCAATCACTAATTGTTGTTTACACGATTTAATTAACCGGAATTAGGATAATTTTTTCTCATATCAGTCAAAAACCAGGTCTATTATTAGCAAAGCCGTGTGATTCATAAGATCTATATGATCTAAATCCGCCATTTATACCAGCTAATTGCCACTTATCAAATTGGGCATTTTTCTTTTTGACCAATTCTATTTTACTTAAAGGATAGATTTTCAATCATTTGTAAAATATATTAGTACTATTAAATGAACATTACTACATCTTTACACACTACTTTGTATTGCATAGTACAATGGGATACCATATCTTTGTTCTATCAAAGTAATTAAACAGAAAGATTATAAAAACAAACTTTAAAATTTTAAAAAATAACAATCATGAACACACAAAACAACAAAGCATTCGCAACAAATGCTGCAACCGAAACAGGAAATTTAACCACCCTTGTTAATGAAACATTGACTTTGGTAAATCCTGAAAAGAAAGCATTTACTGCTGCTGATTTATGGAATATTCAGCGCCAAAAAAGAAGTATCGTTCAAAGAAGATACTATGCATAATATTAAAACAATTTTAAAAAACAAAGTCATGAACACACAAAACATCTCCTTATTTTCTGCAATAAGCGAAGACGAAACAAAAAAATTAACCACAATTGTAAATGAAACATTGGCCAGTGATACACCTGAAAAGAAAGCATTTACCGCTGCAGATTTATGGAATATTCAGCGCCAGAAAAGAAGTATCGTTCAAAGAAGGTATTTCGCATAATAAAAAATAGTTCCTGTTTTCTTTTTAGAAAATAGGAACTGCAACATCCCCGATAAATAAAAGGATGTTGCAGGAAAAATAAAATAAAAGTACTACTTCCCTTACCTGGCAGCTTTGTTACTAATAGACCTGAAAAGGCTTTAAACTCTTTCACCCCCTACTACTCCTGCAAATCAATTGTCTGCAAAACGCAATCTCAGTTTGCATTTTTCTTTCAATTATCTCACCCTATATTTTATTTTGAATCCTGCATTGCTTCCTTTAGAAGTTATTTACTTTTTCAGGATATAATCAACCTTCATTTTTTGCAAATCATTTAAGGCAATAAAGGCAACTCGCCTGTTAATAAGAGTTATACATACTTCATGAATTATTTATTTATGTGCATTGTAAATTCCTGTTTCCATTCATTAGTTAAACTACTAATTCGCCAGGTGTATTTCCAATATTCATTCTCCAGGCTTTTATGCACATTAAAAGAATTTGGCATTATTTTAGCAAATTACCTGTGAAATAAAACAAACATTATAAAGAAGTTGCTACCTTTTTTTTACATTTTACTCACCACCTCAAACTTAAATCATGAAATTAAATTCAGGCTCCTTTTGGATTGTATCCATCTTCGCATTCACACTCAGTTTGTTTTTTTATGCTTGTAATAAAGATGTTTCTACAGATAATGCGATCCCAGCAGGAAAAATGAAACTATCCGTTTTTCTTACAGATGGCCCCAATGATTTTCAAAAAGTATTGGTAGATATTCAACAGATTGAAGTAAAACTGGATACCTGCAGGCGTAATCATGATGATGACCATGATCAGCCAGGCTGTGATGATGACCATGACAGGCGTAATAGTAATTGTGAAATTTGGGATACCCTTAATATAAGATCAGGAGTATATGATCTGCTTAAACTTAGAAACGGTTTAGATACTTTATTGGCCAGTGGGTTTGTTATAAATGGAAAGGTTCAAAGAATTAAATTTACACTTGGTGATAATAACAGTGTAGTAGTAGACAGTATTAGCTATCCATTGAGGCTTGTGAACAATCAACATTATGTTTATACCAATATCAAACGTGAACATCTTGATTCGCTTTCTTCAACCAATTTTCAAATGTATTTAGACTTTGACCTGGCCCGTTCTATTAAATTTGTAAATGGTCAATACTGGCTTAAACCAGTTTTAAAACCATTTGGTCGTAATAGTACCGGTGAGATTGAAGGTAAAATAAGGCCTGTAAATTCTTTTGGAGCCGTAAAAGCTTATAACAGCACAGATACTGCTTTTGCAAGACCTGAAAATGAAGGCAAATTTAAAATCAGGGGGTTAAGACAAGGCACTTACAGCTTGTTTATTGATGGCATTAATGGTTACAGCGATACAACCATCAATAACATTTCTGTGAACAGAAACAGGGATACAGAACTTGGAACAATTCTTTTGCACCGTTAATTAATCTAATATTTTAGAAGGCTGCCTCTTTAAACAGAGGCAGTCTTTTTTATGCGACAACAATTTCCCTTAAGCATTGCATTCATTTTTTTTTTATAAATTAATAAATATAAAAACCAAAAAGTGAAACCACAAATTACCGTCAAATAAAAATTTGTTTTCTTTGCAGGTATAATGTCGTTATTCATCACTTCTTTAAACTCCGGCAGCAATGGCAATTGCTATTATGTGGGAAACTCAACAGATGCTGTTTTAATTGATGTGGGCATATCCTGCACAGAAACAGAAAAGCGGATGAAAAAACTGGGGCTTTCTATGAAAACAGTAAAAGCCATTTTTGTATCGCATGAACATGGCGATCATATAAAAGGAGTATCTACATTGGCCAATAAATATCAGGTGCCGGTTTACATTACCGGCTTGACAGCCAGCAATGGTCCAAGATTAATAAAACATCTCTCAAAAACATTTTGTGCCAACGAGCCGGTGGAAATCGGGGAATTATTGGTTACCCCATTTACCAAACAACACGATGCCTGCGACCCACATAGTTTTATCATTAGTTACCAGGGTATCACAGTAGGTGTGTTTACAGATATTGGTTTGGTATGTAAGGAAGTAATCCATTATTTTAAACAATGTCATGCAGCATTTTTAGAATCCAATTACGATGAAGCAATGCTGGAAAACGGTTCCTACTCTCTGCCCTTAAAGACCCGGATACGCAGTGGTTTTGGGCATTTGTCAAACAGTCAGGCACTGGAATTATTTATTAAACACCGGCCACATTTTATGACACATCTTATTTTGTGTCATTTATCCAAACAAAATAATACGCCACAAATTGTAGCAGCATTATTTACTGTGCATGCTGCAGACACTTCCATTATAGTTGCTACACGCTACGAGCCCACCCCAATTTATAACATTACAGAAAAAACAATCCTATCCTAATTTACCCGGTTTTTTAGCTGTTCGCTCCTATTAGTTTTCCAAAAAAACATAATAGTGCTATTTTAAGAATAATGACGTATCTATTTGTGAATGGTGAAATACTGACCATTCACCTTTTACCATTGACGCTTAACTTAACACTAATATCACTATCACCATTGCATTATTTACTTTGTCATTTGTTGAATAACTTATTTTAGTATCCATTAACAGCTACTGTCACTTTATACTTTTATAATACCCGGTTAAAAATTCACTACTAATATTTTTAATAGTTATTGATCAAAAAAAGCCTGGTGCATCTTTGATTTTATTAGTAAAACCACCTTTTATTTTACCATATTAATACTATTTTTTTAGAATATGTACTAACTATATAATGATTTGCACTATTCGTATTATAGCCGATATAAATTATAGGTAATTTAGTTTTAACAAATATTTATAAACTAAAAAAAACTCATTTATGAAAAAAATCCTAAGACTAACTGTATTAATTGTTTTAATCTCACTTTTGGCTATTTCCTGCAAAAAGGTAGCATCCGAACAAATGGTTGAACAGGAGATTCCATCAGAAATAAGGGCAATGGTAATAGCCGCCGGATTTAATGATGCGGGAATGACATCCACCCCCGATGGGTATTTAATTGAAAGCGATATCTTATTAAGCAAAGACCAGTTGGCCGAAATGGGAAATAACAATGGCCCTGAATTGGTTATTGCCAATGATGAACATTATCGCACTACCAATCTTGTAAGTGGAACAAGAACCATTACCGTTTCTTTAAATACCACACAAGCCAATTTTGTATCTGCAACCACAGAAGCCATTAGAAGGTACAATGCTTTGCCGCTTCGCATCAAGTTTCAAAAAGTAACAGGAACAAGTGCAAATATAAATATTAAGACCTTCTACCAGGTTAGCAATACTTTAGGTAGTGCCGGTTTTCCAAGTGGTGGCAATCCATACAATACCGTTAATATGAATACTTACTGGTACACCTCTGGCATCAGCGTAAATGCATTGGCCACTACCATTGCCCATGAAATGGGCCATTGCATTGGTTTTCGTCATACAGATTATATGAATAGATCATATAGCTGCGGTGGCAGTGCCAGCAATGAAGGAACTGCAGGTGTAGGGGCAGTTTATATTCCCGGCACACCAACCGGTGGAAGCGCAGGTTCATGGATGCTTGCTTGCAGCAGCACCACAACCAACAGGCCATTTACAAGTGCTGATAATACAGCATTGAATTATGTATATTAAGATGTAACATAATTTTATTGTACCCCTTTCCTTTTTTAAAGGAAAGGGGTTTTTATTTTAAAGAATAACCTGTTTTTAATACTTTCCATTCCCCTAAACCGTTCTCATTTAAACGGAGCAGGGTATATAAAAAATTATAAGCAACAACATTTACTACATGTTTTAAATTATGTGATTATATTAGCATACATGCCATTTAAATTTAAACGATTATTAAAATTGATATTTAATTAAATTGATGATAAAATTTTACCGAAAAAATCCATTTTATTTTTTTAAAAACATCAGGCCGCTACCTATTATTATACTGATGATATTACCTGTATCCCTGGTTTTTTCTCAACACAAAAAAGCAGGTTTTGAGGATAGTGTATTTGCAAAATATCAATCTCATCAATTAACCAACAATAACAGTTATTATGTAATCCAAAAAAATAAGGAACAGGAATTTTGTGGTTTTAAAATAATAAGGGTTATTTCTCCCCTGGTAAATATTATAAGAATAAATGAGCCCCTGCTTTTACATAACAAAAATATTTGTGCGTATAAAATAGCTGCAGCAAATGATCTGTGGAAACTCTCTCCCAGCCTGGAAAATAGCTTTTTCCAATTACCAACATCAAACGCTGAACAATCATTCATCATCAGTGCAGATGACATAAACCAACTATTATATAAATGGAAAGAAAAAAAAATACCTGTTAAAATATCAACTGTTTATAAAGAATCAAAAGCCGCTATCATCCATTGCAAAACATCCGTTTTTATCAATGATTTATTGCCCGACAGTCTTTTGTTATTTGCAGACAAATATGTAAAGGCAAAAACGGAAGTGATGTTAATCGGATATAACCGCAGCCTTCATACCATCAACCTCATACAAAATGATATCCCTGCTGCCAATGGCCATGATATTATTATAGGTATTAAAGAAAACAAGATGAACGAAACAGACATTGATCTTCAAAAAAGAATCAATACATCTGTACTTGCATCTGTAGAACCGGATGAACATGCAACAGTAGTAGCAACTTTGGCAGGTGGAGCCGGCAATAGTTTTTATTTGGGCAGGGGCCTGGCCTGGAAATGTATTTTTTATCCATCATCTTACTCCTCTCTTTTTCCGGATAACAATGCCATACTTTTTCAAAATAATGTATCTGTTCAAAATCATTCCTATGGCAGCATTATTCAAAATTTTTATGGCGCCGAGGCTGTAGCCTATGATGCACAAACCTGGCAAAACAAAAACATCGTACACATATTTTCATCCGGCAACAAAGGCCAGGAGGCTGCCCCGCAGGGTAAGTACAGTAATATACCTGGCTTTGGCAACCTTACCGGAAATTTTAAAATGGCTAAAAATATTATAACGGTGGCTGCCACTGATACCGGGGGAAACAGCACAGCCTTTAGTTCGGCAGGTCCCTTATATGATGGCAGGATGGCTCCGCAAATAGCAGCACTTGGCCCCAACGGCACTTCAGATGCTGCAGCTATTGTAAGCGGTGCGGTTGCAGTAATACAACAGGTTTATAAAGACAGCAATAACCAACTGCTGCCGGCTTCGGCTTTGATAAAGTCTATACTTTATAACAGTGCCGATGATATTGGCAACAAAGGAATAGACTACCGATCGGGCTTTGGATCGCTGAATGTATATGAGGCGATAAAAACGATTCAGGAAAAAAGGTTTGACGGAGCATCGCTTGCCCAAAATGAAACCTGGATAAAAAATATAACGGTTCCCAACAATGCCGCCAACCTTAAAATCACCCTGGCCTGGACAGATACTGCTGCCTCTCTAAATATCTATAAGGCTCTAACAAATGATCTTGATTTGCAACTGGTAGAAACCAGCACTGCTAATGTGTATATGCCCTGGTGCCTAAGCAGCTTTGCTTCTAAAGACTCTTTAAACAATTTACCTTTTCGCAAAAGAGATTCGTTGAACACAACAGAGCAGGTAAGCATAGATGTACCCGTAGCAGGATCTTATCAAATTAAAATAAACGCAAAACAAATTCAAACAACCAACAAACAAGCTTTTAATATTGCGTTTAGCTGGGATACGTTGAACCTTTTTAAATTTACCAGCCCGGTAAATGCCAGTGATGTGGACAGAAACGAAGATCCTGCCCTAACCATAAAATGGGATTGCATTGTGGCTGATAACAACAGCACCGGCAGCCTGTATATAACTTACAACAATGGCAGCACCTGGCAGCAGATAGCGGCTTCCATAAAATTATTTAAACAAAAGTATTCATGGAGTATTCCTGATACAGCTACCACTGCAATGTTTAGAATGGATGGCAGTTTTGGATCTTCCTTTTCCAAATCATTTTTTATAGCTCCTGTTACAAAACTAAAAGTTGAATTTCTTTGTACAGACTCGATGCAGTTATCCTGGAACAAACATATTGCTACATCGGCTTATCAATTATTTGCACTTACAGACAGTGCTTATCTTAAACCTGTTGCTGTTATTTCTGATACTGCTGTTGTAATCATTAGAAACAGCAACAGCCCACAATTGTATGCTGTGCAACCATTGCCTGTAAATGGTTTATTTGCAACCCGCAGTGCTATCATTGATGTGAACAACCAGGGAGTAAAATGTTTTTATAAAACATTGCTTGCAGAAAACAGGACAAATAAAATTGAATTAATTCTTGAACTAAGCAGCTTTGAAAATATAGATAGCATTGTATTTGAAAAGTTAGACAACAATAGTACTGTTATTAAAACTTTGCGAAACCTGAATACTACATCAGGGCTGGTAATTTACACTGCTTTTGATGAAGCTCCGGTTAGCGGTATCAATTTTTACAGGGCCACTATCCGGCTAAAAAATGGCGCAAAAATTATTACAGAAACGGTATCTGTTTTAAGCAATGCCAATCAATTTGTATTGTTGTATCCAAACCCGGTACGAAGGAATCAGCCCATGAATTTTCAAATTAATAATTTCACTACCGGTTTAAATTTTCAAATATTGGATGTACAGGGAAGGCTTATTAAAACTCAACTTATAGGAGGGGCTGGCCAAATTATAACCCGTGGATTAAATGCCGGTATATTTATTTTTAGAATTTTTAATACCGACGGAGCACTATTGGAAACAGGAAAATTTGTAATAACAAAATAATACCGGGGCAACCTATGCACCCTGATTTTAAGAATAAACTGAGCTTAAATGAAACAGGAAGAATTTTGTGTTGATTTTAATTATGATGATCTTCTTCATTATGCAAATTTGCTTGCAGAAAAGCTGGGAGTACCTTTAATTAATAACGAGGTCACCTATCCTTCAGACATTGCAGAAGGTTTCTCCAGGTTTTATAAGATTAATGAATTCATGTCCTACCAGGTGGCACATTACACTGCAAAAAAAAGAATGGTTTTTAAAAGATTTCCTACAGAAGAGAATCATATTACCATCACTTTCCAGGATTTTACTTTTGCCAAATGCAGCCGGCATGATTATGATTGCAGCGAAATCATTTTAAATAATAAAAGTTTAGGATCGATACAATGTAAAAGCACAAGGATGCAGGAACATGTAGTAATTGAGCCTGGTATGGAAGTAAAAGTAATACTGGTACTCATGAAAAACCACTGGGTAGATCATGTGTTACATGATTCTGTAAGCAAAGAAAAATTTATCCGTTACCTGGTGACTCAAAATGCCAATGTACGCAAAGAATTTTTAAGCCGGGAACAGCACAAACTTTTTCATGAGGTCTTTACAGGCAAAACATTTACCCTGTTGGAAAATTTGTATTACGATGGCAGGATATTTAGTTTACTGGAAACTTTCCTTAAAGAGGTATTAACAAAAGAAGATACGGAAAGCCCTTTCCTTTTTGCCAGTTATGAAGATATCAGGATGTTACAAAGGGCTGAAGTTTATATTAACGATCACCTGCTGCATTCCTTTCCGGGAGTTGAATTTTTAAGCCGCATCAGTTGCATGTCCCGTACCAAATTTATTACGCTTTTTCAAAAAGTATACGGCGTAAGCTCCTTTGAATATTCTCAAAAAAAGCGATTGTCCATTGCTTATGAATTTATGAAATCGGGCAAACATTCTGTAAGCGATACGGCCAAGGTAATTGGATATGCAGGTGTAAATAATTTTATAGCCGCCTTTAAAAAAGAATTCGGTTTTTTGCCCAGTGAATTGACAGGAAAGATAAAAGAGAATGACTATTAAAATAAAATAAGCCACTAATTAAAGCTTAATCTATTATGCAATCTTGTTTACTGAAATATGCTGACGCAACAGCATCACAAATTCATTCCACAACATTTTCCAAAACTTTTCCCTGCTCAAAATCCGTTATATTTTGTAAGGTTACCAATGCTATTTGTGTTAACGCTTCATCGGTTAAAAATCCCTGGTGCGATGTAATCAATACGTTCGGAAAACTGAGCAAACGCAAAATCATATCATCTTCTATAATATTTTCACTAAGATCGTTAAAAAATAATTTTTCCTCCTGCTCATATACGTCTAAACCAAGGTAACCCAACTTACTCTTTTTTAATGCATGGATAACTGCTTTGGTATCTACCAATGCACCACGGCTGCTGTTAATCAGCATAGCCCCTGTTTTCATCCTGTCTAAACTGCTGCTGTTTATCAGGTGTTTTGTTTCTTCTGTAAGCGGACAATGGAG
>JBBRFX010000033.1:0-26678 GCA_038241275.1 Chitinophagales bacterium | reverse complement strand
TTTTTATTTTATGGATACCACATCCACAACTGCTTTTAAATTTATTGGACCAAAAATATGAGGAAACATTTCATTCACAGAAGGGGCCAGTTCATATTTTAGTGGGGATGTTAAAAGATGTTCCTCTATATGCAATAAAACCAAATCGGTTTCATTTTTATAATAACGGTTCAATACGCCAGCCACCTGCTCCAGTGTACTATTGTGTATAAAACCTTCTGAAGCTAAGGAGTCCGTTTCATAAAATCCCTGCAGCAAGGCAAGTTCCCATGATTTTTTTTTAGTAACGTGGTATATCATGTGTCTAAAAGATTGGCAAGAAAAAGCAGTTCATCCATTTTATAAGAGTTGCGGTCATTATCAAAACATTTACTCAATTCCTCCAATAAAAACTGGATTACTTTTTTATTATTCAGTGGCCTGAAATAAGTAGGCACCGGTGGTAATGACAATCGTTTAAAATAACTTTCTATGTCATTATGAGAATACATTTGCCCGGTGAGCGAATCAATAAAAAATTTTATTTTTTCTGAAGGATGGCCCGCAGGATTTAGCAATTCATACTGATCGTCATAAAAGCCCAGTAAAAATTGCCGGGGAATATTTACTGCCCTCACAGGAATATCCAGCAACTGGCAAAGGATTAGGTAATTGATGCCATTACCAATGGCATTGCCCTTGCGGGTTTCAAGCGTTTTGTTTATTAAAAAATGATCAGGATTATCGTAACTTATTTCTACTCCTTTTTGTTTATAATAATTAAAAAAGATGCTGTTTATTACATTAACTGTTTCAATAGGAGTGAGGTAATTATTCAGTTCCAGCCAGGTGTTGCGGCGTAATTTTTCTATTTCCTGCTTTATTGTTTCAGGTTGCAAATCAGGGTAATTATATTTAGCCACCAGCAATGCTCCCTGCAAAAGGTCAGTATCATGGTTTTTCCAGTTGGTAAAATCTGTGGTAAGATCCCTGAAATGAACCCGGTGAATCAGCAATTCTATTCTTTCCTGTGTATCTTCGTTCTGTATATTTTCCCACATGTGCTCCAGGTTGGGAATGATTTCTTTACCAAAAGAAAGAATTTTTTCACTCACTGTGCTATACACATCTTCATCCGGATCATCTATCAGGTGTAGTAATGCTTTTATTTCTTTGTTTTCCTGCAAGGCGCTTAATTTAAATTCAATTTCGGGATTTGTATTTGCATTGAGCTGAAATTATTTTCCACAGTTGTTATTAAATTTTAGCAAAAAGACGGCCAATTAAAAGTAGATACGCTCATTAAATGAAAATAGTTTTGGAAACATTTTTTTATATCCATAAATAACAAACCCCGGGAATTATCCGGGGTTTGATTTAATAAACTATTTTTTCTTTGGTGCAACCTTTTTAGCCGCTGCTTTTTTAGGAGCCCCCTTTTTCTTAACTGCCACTTTTTTATCAAATGCTTTTGGCTCCTGAATCAGAATCATTTTCTTTATTTGATCCAGTTCAATTACAGCCAGTTCTTCGGGAGTATATTTGCCGTTAGGCCCTGCCGTTAGTTTAAGCATTTTTTTTCCAAAACGAATGAATGGGCCCCAGCGGCCATTTTCCAATGCAATTTTTTCTTCGGGCCATTGTCGTATAAAACGGTTCGCTTCTTTTTCCTGTTTCTTTTCTATCAGTTCGTTGCAATCCTGTTGGCTCAGGTTGTCAAAATTATAAGCCCTTGGGATGTTTATAAAAAGATCATTCCATTTAATAAAAGGTCCAAACCTTCCCTTACCTTTTGTAATGGGTTTTTCTTCATAAAATCCAATAGGGGCATCCTCTACCTGTTTTGCCTGAATAATTTCTACGGCCCTTTTTAAATCTACTTCGGTAGCTTCTTCTCCTTTTGGGATAGACACAAATTGCTCGCCCCATTTTACATAAGGACCAAAACGGCCAATATTTACAGATACTTCAAGACCATCATGCTCACCAAGTGTGAGTGGTAGTTTAAATAATTCCATCGCCTCTTCCATCGTAATGGTTTCAATACTCTGTGAGGCTTTCAGTTTGGCAAATTTTGGTTTATCTTCTTCACTCTGGGCACCAATCTGCACCATTGGACCATAGCGGCCCATACGTGCTGTAATCGGTTTGCCATCTTCGCTCACTCCCAACATTCTTTCGCCGGCAGCACGTTCTGCAGTTTCCAGGGTATGCTCCACACCCGTGTGAAAAGGCTGGTAGAAATCTCCAACCATGGTGTTCCATTTAATTTTACCACCTGCTATTTCATCAAATTCTTTTTCAATTTTAGCAGTAAATGAATAATCCATTACATCTTTAAAATGCTGGCTTAAAAAATCGGTTACAACCAGGCCAAGATCTGTAGGAAATAATTTGGCTTTTTCTGCACCGGTATTTTCTACTTCAGTTAATTGCGTAATCGTATCTGCTTTCAACTTCAGTGCCCTGAATTCTCTTTTCACACCATCTTTATCTTTTTTCTCTACATAATTTCTTTTGATGATGGTAGAAATAGTAGGGGCGTAGGTACTCGGTCTGCCAATACCCAGTTCTTCCATTTTTTTCACCAGCGAAGCTTCTGTGTAACGGGCCGAATGTTTGGTAAACCGTTGCGTAGCGGTCATCTGGTTAAATTCCAGTACCTGGCCAACAGATAAATTTGGCAGGCGGCTTTCTGCCCCTTCCTCTGTTTCTTCATCATCCGTACTTTCTAAATATACTTTTAAGAAACCATCAAATTTTAAAACCTCACCCGTAGCCGTTAGTTCCTCATTATTACTGCTGATATTTATTTTGGCGGTGGTTTTTTCAAATTCCGCATCACTCATCTGGCTGGCAATGGTGCGTTTCCATATTAATTCATACAGGCGGTTCAGTTCAGTATCATTTACTGTATGGTTTTCCATATAAGTAGGGCGAATGGCCTCATGCGCTTCCTGTGCACTTTCGTTTTTGTTTTTGTATTTGCGCACCTGCAGGTATTGCCCGCCAAAGCTATTGTTGATTTCTGCTTTTATAGCGTCCATGGCAGTTTCGCCCAGGCTCACACTATCCGTTCTCATATAAGTGATTTTACCACTTTCATAGAGTCTTTGTGCAAGCAACATGGTTTTACTCACGCCATAGCCCAGTTTCCTGCTGGCTTCCTGTTGTAATGTAGATGTTGTGAAAGGTGCTGCCGGTGTTCTTTTTCCCGGTCTTACCTGAATGTCTTTTACTGTATATTTTGCGCCAATACAGCTTTGTAAAAATTTTTCAGCATCAGCGGCTTCGTTACATTTTGCGGCCTCGGCTTTAAAGGAAACAGATCGGTTATTTAAATCGTTAGCAGCCAATAATGCTTCTACTTTAAATTGATAACCTGGTTTAAAAGCATTGATTTCTCTTTCTTTTTCTACCACCAGTTTCACAGCCACACTTTGCACCCTGCCTGCACTAAGGCCACCTTGCTGTCCTATTTTTTTCCATAATACCGGGCTTAGTTCAAAACCCACCAGCCTGTCTACCACTCTGCGGGCCTGTTGTGCATTCACCAGGTCCATATTAATAGTACGGGGATTCTGCACTGCCTTTTGAATAGCAGGTTTTGTTATCTCATGAAAAACAATACGTTTAGTTGTTTTTGGATCTAAATTTAATACTTCTGCAAGATGCCAGCTAATGCTTTCTCCTTCACGGTCCTCATCCGATGCCAGCCAAACTTCGTCGGCCTTTTTAGCCAGCGCTTTTAAGTCTTTTACCACTCTTTCTTTTTCGGCAGGTACAATATACTTTGGTGTAAAATTGTTTTTTACATCAATACCCATATCATTTTTCTCCAGGTCACGGATATGCCCGAAGCAACTTTTTACCTCAAAATCTTTTCCAAGGATAGCCTCAATGGTTTTAGCTTTTGCAGGGGACTCTACTATCAATAAGTTTTTTGCCATATATCTTTCTTCTTACCCTTTTACTTCCAAAACAACGGAACAGCAGGGCATTATTAGTTAATCTGTAAAGTAAAAAAAGTCGTTTTTTGATGTTGCAGGCATTTACTTCCAGCTTCAACATTGTTGTGTAACTTCCTTTTACGGCAATCCAATCTTCATCATTTTTTTATAAAAAAGGTCAAAATAATACTGCAATATTAGTTTAAAATTGAAAAATCATTTTTTTTCTTACAAAATCAGGAGTATTACAAAAAGTTTATGATGCTGTTTTTTACAGCAGCATCCCTGTAAATTTTTTGGTGTCCCAGCCCTTTTGTAATAAGAAACTGCACATGGGGTAGTGCATCTTCCTTCACTTTTAGGGCATCTGCCAGCGGTGTCACAAGATCATCTTCGTCATGTACCCATAACACCGAGGCCTGAATATTTTTAATAGCCCTGCGAATAGAAAACCATTCCGTTTTTTTTCCACTCAGGTTAAAAATGATATCATCCATAGATTGCCTGATAGCTTTATTGCGAATACCAAGTATTTCAAATGCACCGTCTATGGCACTACTCGTTTCAGTAGCAGGTGCAATTAAAACAAGTTTGGTTTTACTGTCGTGTGGAATATCTTCCAGTGCAAGGCTTACCGCTATTCCCCCAAAAGAATGCCCTACATAACCATGGATGGGGCCATATAATTCGTTTACTTTTTTTATCATTTCACTATAGTCAACAGCGTTGGCTGTTTTGCCCTGGCTGGAGCCATGAGCCGGCGCATCAAATGCCAACACTTCGTAGCCCTTTTCTATAAGTGCCATTGCATATTTATCAAACTTGTGACAGGTAGATGAAAATCCATGCAACAGCAACACTTTATTTTGTTGGGGGGCATTGCAGCGGTAACCTTTTATCAGCTTGTTATCTATAATAAATTCAAGTTTTTCTGCTTTTTTAAACACTTCGGCTTCCTTGCCCTTGTATCTTACCATGGGCGTGCTAAATAATATAAATGCAGCTTCCCCCGATTTGCGTTTACTGATGAGCGATAGCAGGGTTAATTTGGTTCTTATAAATCCAAATGCCAGCTTTTTTTGTATTTTCATTCCTGCAAATTTATAGATTATGAAAATAGCATTAATAGGATCCGGAAATGTGGCCACTGTTTTGGGAAGATTGATGAAGCAGCACAACCACCAAATAATACAGGTAATCAGCCGTGACATTGATAATGCCAGGTTATTGGCTGAGGAACTGGGAGCATCCTATACTGATTTTAACGGAAAGCCGGATAGTGATGCAGATATGTTTATACTGGCCATTGCCGACCAGGCACTGGAGCATTTTTTTTCCAGTTTTGGGATGGGCAACAAACTGGTGGTGCATACAGCAGGTTCTGTATCAATTAATGTATTGAGTAAGTATTCTTCTAATTATGGTGTTTTGTACCCCCTTCAAAGCCTGCGAAAGGAAATGCAGGTTATACCCCGCATTCCTTTTTTGGTGGATGGTAATTCTTCTGAAGTAAGCAGGGTTATAGAAGATTTTGCCCATAGCATTTCTGACTCTGTAAGAAAAGTGGGAGATGAGGAAAGATTAAAATTACATGCGGCGGCGGTGATTGTTAGCAATTTTACCAATCATTTATATGCAATAGCAGAAGATTATTGCCAGAAAGAAAACATAGATTTTAATATGCTTAAGCCATTGATTCTGGAAACGGCCAATAGGGTTCAAACAATTTCCCCCGCTTTGGTTCAAACAGGTCCGGCTGTTAGAAAAGATATCATAACCATGGATAAACATCTGCGCCTTTTTGCCGCACATCCAAAATTGCGTACTACTTATTTGAGACTAACTGATAGCATAATGAATCCACAGGGTTGAGAGGTTCAACGTTCAAAAGGTTCAAGGAGTTCAAGGTTTAACGTTTAAAGGTTTAACGTTTAACGTTTTTCAACTTTGTAGTTTCATTTATCTTTTCAGAGGTTTCACCATTGACCATTGACCATTGACTATTGACCTTTCACCTTTCACATATGACCTTCACCTTTCACCTTTCACATATGACCTTCACCATTGACCATTGACCTTTCACCTTTCACCTTTCACTTTTCACCTTTCACCAGCTTTCAACTTTGAATACCCTTCATCTCATTGGTATGGAAACACAATATCCGTTTGCACTTTATACGGATCAATGGCTTTGCCATCTTTGCCAATTGGCTCTGTTACATAAATTTCGTAAGGAGTGCCATTTCTTTTTTTCTTATTTGATTTGATATAATCTGCAAGGGCATCATATCCCATATGGGTGATGGAGTAGGGGCCGTAAAAGTGCGCAGTAACAGCATTCCCTCCACCAATGTTTTTCACAAAAACGCCTTTAGGTAATTTACCTGGTTTTTTATTTACAGGCAATCCTGCTTCAAAAAAGAATGGTGCTTTATTGGTTTTATACCAGGCTATGGGGGCACCGGTAATTTTTAATTGTTGTTTTTTAATTGCTTCGGGAAGTAAGGTTCCGTAAATTTTTGCCAGCTTCTGGCTAATCCTGTCGCTGCTGGCAGCACTATCTTTCATATATAACACGGTATATTTTATGGCAAAACTGTCTGAAATATTTACAATCGGAGGCCGCACAGGAGTGCCATCTTTTGTGGGTTGTGCAGTATCTTTTTTTATAATGAAAGTAGTGGTGGGTTCTTTAATTTCTTTGGCTGCTTTTTTTCCTTTGCAGGATACAGCGCATGCTATTATTATTACTAACATGAAGACATGAACGGGTTTAATCATATGGTTGCTTTTTGCTCTTGAATGCCTAACTGATTAACAATTTAAGGATTATGTTTCTAATTAATGCTGATAGGCAAAATGAATTTTTCCTTAATTGGTAATTTGAAGTAGGTTTGCAAACCCGAAATTTGCAAATATGTATAACATTAAGTTTAAATTTGAACAGAAAGGATTAGAGCCCATTACGGTTAGTAATGTAGAATCGGGTCAGTCTATACTGGAAGTAGCGTTAAAGAATGATATTGACTTACATCATAACTGTGGAGGTGTTTGTGCCTGCAGTACCTGTCACTTATACCTTGAAACAGGCGAAGACCAGGTAGAAGAACTGACAGACAGAGAAGAAGATTTTATTGACAGGGCCATCAATCCAAGATTAAATTCAAGGTTAGGTTGCCAATGTGTGTTGCTGGAAGATGGTGGTGATATTGTAGTAACGCTGCCCGATCAAACTCAGTTTTTGGGAGAATAGAAATACAAATTAGCTAATTAGATAATGTGCTAATTTGATAATTAAAATACCAGTAACTTTCTTAAACAGTAAAAGATTTCAATAACAAAAACATTAGCATATTAGCTAATTAGCATAGCAGCAAATTATTACTTATGACATTTGAACCACCCATCCACTGGAGCGATCATGAAGATATAGCTCAGAAATTATATGAGCGTTTTGGAGATGACTTTAGCGAAGGACGAATTTACCGAATCCGTTTTACTGATCTTTTAAAGTGGGTGTTGGAGATTCCTGACTTTGCCGGTAAGCCCGGTGAAAGTACAGAAGGGCACCTTGAAATGATTCAAAGCAGTTGGGTATACGAATGGAGAGATAATCAAAAGAAATAGTCATTAGTCTTAAGTCATAAGTCGGAAGTCAAAAGTCAAAAGTCAAAAGTCAAAAGTCAAAAGTGAAAAGTGAAAAGTGAAAAGTGGTCAAAAGTCAGGAGACATTCACTATTCACCATTCACCTTTCACCATTCACCTTTCATCATTCACCGTTCACCATTCACCTTTCACCATCCCTTCCATGAGTATTCTCGCATCTTTTAAACCCATTAAACTTTTTGTACTGGATGTAGACGGTGTGCTCACCGATGGCAGCCTGCTGGTATTAAATGACGGGCAGATGGCAAGGCGAATGAATATTAAAGATGGTTATGCTTTGCAGTTGGCTATTAAAAAAGGATATCTTATTCTTGTTATTTCCGGGGGTAATTCTGAAGCCGTAAAAACAAGGCTACAAAAATTGGGGATTGAGGATTTATGGATGAATGTAACTGATAAAAAAGATTTGTTACTCCAATATGTTACAAAGCAGCATTTGTTATGGTCACAGGTTTTATATATGGGAGATGACATACCTGATTATTCCTGTATGCAAATGGCAGGCCTGGCATGTTGCCCGGCAGATGCTGTGCCGGAAATAAAAGTAATAGCTCAATATATTTCACCCTTGAATGGTGGTGAAGGATGTGTAAGGGATATCATAGAAAAAGTACTTAAACTAAATGATCATTGGAATGATGATGGCTTCACTGCATCAAAATAATGCTTCAATCTTGCAACATATTATCGTTCTATCCTTAATTTAGTACTCACAAACCAACGCATGAAATTAGTTGCAGCCTTTTTTAAAATGATCCGTTGGCCCAATCTTTTTTTTATTGCACTCACCCAGTCACTTTTTTATTTTTGTGTTTTTGAAAAAATACTTACCGAACCGGGCACTCATCACAAAGACTTTCTTTTTTATTTACTGGTATCAGCTTCTGTAATGATTGCTGCTGCAGGATATATCATCAATGATTATTTTGACAGGCAGATAGATGCAGTGAATAAACCAAAAAAAGTGGTGGTAGATAAAATTTTAAAACGCCGCTGGGCCATTGTATGGCACTGGGTGCTTTCGGGGATAGGTATTTTATTGAGTTTTTACATCAGTTATAAAATTGGTAACTGGATTATTATATTGGCAAATAGTGCAGTGGTATTGTTGCTTTGGTTTTACTCTACTACGTTTAAGAAAAAAATATTATCGGGTAATATTATTATTGCAGCACTTACTGCCTGGGTAATAGTGGTTGTGTATTTTTTCTGTGGTGCCAATATTACTGTTTGGCAGCAGAGCGATGTATTATTTGATGCCAGGCGTTTTTTTAAGTTTACCATCCTGTATGCAGGTTTTGCATTTATAGTTTCGCTTATCAGGGAAGTAATAAAAGACCTGGAAGATATGGACGGCGATGCCCGTTACCATTGCAGAACCATGCCCATTGCATGGGGAGTGCCCACCAGTAAAGTTTTTACTGCTGTATGGCTGGTGGTTTGTATTGCAGCACTTGCAATAGTACAATTATATGCCTGGCAATTGGGTTGGTGGGTCATTTCTATTTACACAATTTTACTTATCATTCTACCGCTCATTTTTATTTTGAGAAATTTATACAAAGCATCTACGCCTGCTCATTATCATCAATTGAGTACTACTGTTAAACTGGTAATGCTGGCAGGTATCTTATCTATGTTATTTTTTATTTTTTAAGCACATGCAAAAAATTATCCTGGCATCGCAATCGCCCCGGCGAAAACAATTACTGGAATGGGCTGAAGTAGATTTTGATGTAATAGTAAGTGATACAGATGAAAGTTTTCCGGGCGAATTATCTTTTGAAGATGCCGCCGTTTTTATTGCCCGAAATAAAGCATTGGCTGTAGCTGCACTCCACACAACAACATTGCCTATACTTGCTGCAGATACCATCGTAGTGTGTGATAATACTATCATAGGCAAACCTAAAGACAGGGAAGAAGCCATTCAGTTTTTAAGACTTTTATCGGGAAATACTCACAAGGTAATTACAGCAGTGGTAATTATAAATGCTGACAAAGAAACCGCTTTTGCAGATACCACCACTGTTTGTTTTCATCCCCTCACCAATGAGCAGATTTGTTTTTATGTAGACAAATACAAGCCTTATGATAAAGCCGGTGCTTATGCCATCCAGGAATGGATAGGTGTGGTTGGGATCAAATCCATCGAAGGAGATTTTTACAATGTAATGGGTTTGCCAGTGAGCAGGGTGCTGCAGGCACTTTCGGTTTTATAAAAAGGTTTAAAGTTTAAAGGTTTAAGGTTTAACGTTTAAGAGCTTGCCTGCCAGTAGGCAGGGTTCCACGTTTAAGAGACAATCCTACCATCCCGCCATATAACAATCCAGCCACCCAAGTTTCTCCCCCGCAGCTATGATTTTCAAAATCTCTTTTGTATTTTGATTGTAGAAACTGATGAGTACACATCATCAAAGGTCAAAAAAGTCAAAAGTCAAAAGTCAAAAGTCAAAAGTCAAAAGTCAAAAGTCAAAAGTCAAAAAAGTCAAAAGTCAAAAGTCAAAAGTCATAGATCATTAATCATACATCATTAGTCATACATCACAAATCATACATCATACATCAAATCATACATCAAATCATACATCTAATCATACATCAAAAATCATACATCACAAATCATACATCAAAAAATCATACATCACAAATCATACATCAAATCATACATCATAAATCAAATCATACATCATAAATCTTTCCCTATGACAGAAAGACTCCTTCAATACATCTGGCAGTTTCAATATTTCAACAACCGAAACCTTCAAACTACGCAAGGGGAATCTTTACAAATTTTATACAACGGTACTTATAATACCAACCAGGGGCCTGATTTTTTAAATGCAAAAATTAAGGCAGGCAATACCACATGGGCAGGTAATATTGAGGTTCATATCAACGCTTCAGACTGGCAGGCTCACCATCACAATAATGATAAAAATTACAGCAATGTTATTTTGCATGTGGTTTGGTATGATGATGCCCGTGAATCACTTCCTTTTCCAACGCTGGAACTGCAACAGCTTGTTTCGTCTGTTTTATTAAGCCGCTACGAAGAGCTGATGCAGAGCGCTCAATTTATTCCATGCCAGGAGCATATTCAATCTGTTTCTTCGCTGGCTTTTACAGCATGGAAAGAACGGCTACTGGTAGAACGGCTGCAGCAAAGAGCGCTGTACATTGAGAAATTATTGCACAAAAACAAACAGCACTGGGAAGAAACTTTTTGGTGGATGATTGCACGCAATTTTGGAATGAAGATCAACAGCGATGCATTTGAAAAAATTGCTTTTTCCATTCCGCTTAATATTCTTTCCAAACACAAAAACCAAATTCATCAGTTGGAGGCCTTACTGATGGGGCAGGCTGCTTTACTGGATAAAAATTTTGAAGATGATTATCCCAATTTGCTGAGAAGGGAATATAGTTTTCTACAGAAAAAATATGTACTGCAAAAGGCACATGCACCTTTATATTTTTTAAGAATGAGACCTGCCAATTTTCCTACAATAAGGTTGGCGCAACTGGCAATGCTGGTACATCAGAGCCATCATCTGTTTTCTTTCATTAAAGAATCAGTTGATATTAAACAGGTGCAGGACCTGTTAAATGTAACCGCCAATGACTACTGGCATTATCATTATACATTTGATGAAGAAACTGTTTTTAAAAAGAAAACACTGGGTGAGCAAATGATTAAAAACATACTCATTAATACAGTGATTCCGGTATTATATGCTTATGGATATCTAAATAAAAACGAAACGTATATTTCTAAGGCATTGCTTTGGCTGGAGCAACTGGCCTCAGAAAAAAATGCTATCACTAGAGGATTTGAACAAATGGGTATTCAAAATAAAACTTCATTCGATTCTCAAGCCCTTATCCAGTTAAAGAATGAATACTGTAATTACAAACAATGCCTGCAATGTGCAGTAGGGAACCAGGTGTTGAGGATGAAAGATGGGCAAAGGTGAAGGGAAAAAGGTGAAAGGTCAAAGGTGAAAGCCCGCCAGTCTGAACGCAGTTCGGAAGGGGTGAAACCTTTGAGGCTATATATGAAACTTCAAAGTTGAAAAACGTTAAACCTTTAAACGTTGAACTTCTTTGAAGCGCTAAACGTTAAACGTTAAACCTTTAAACCTTTAAACCTTTAAACGTTGAACTCATAACCCCCACACATATTCAGTCACTACTTCCAGGTCGGGATGAAGGCTTTTCATTACAGGGCAATTATCGCCAATTTTTTGTAAAATCATCCTGTCTTTTTCATTAACGTTGTGTGCAGGAAGATGAAGGGTTATTTCAATTTTTCCAATGCGCCGGGGATCGCTCAGCATATGTTTGGTTACATCCAGTCTTGTGCCACTTATATCTATCTCCATATCATTACATCTTAAACCCATGGTAGTAATCATACAGGTGGCTAAGGCTACACAAACAGTATCTGTAGGGCTGAACCTTTCCCCTTTTCCACGGTTATCTGTAGGGGCATCGGTTTCTATAATGGTACCACTTTGCAGGTGAGTACATTCACATCTCAGGTCGCCTTTATAAATGATAGAAGCTGTCATATATTAATATTTTAAACGTTATTTGTTAATTGCAGCGCTTATACATTAAATTGAATCCAACATAAAGCAATACATCTTATTTTTACATAAATTTACTTAAGTAAAAAGTATACATGAAGAAATTATTTTTAATACTCATTGTCAGCATTTGCATAATTCCGGTTTTTGCCCAGCAGGAAACACCTAAAAGGAAATCAAAAAAAGAAGCAAGAAACGAACGGATTTCTGCTATGTCCAAGCTGGAAGAAGAAGGACTGATTACGTATAAAAAACATACCGCTTTTGGCGGAAAACTAACTTCGGATGGGTATGGTGCATTCATTGAAATGGGGCGTGCAAGATCTGTAAGAAAAGCATTGTTGTTTCAACTGGAAATTACAGAACGCAAACACCCGAAGGAAGAAAAGCAGCAAATTAATTTTTCTACCACTCCAATCATCTATGGTAAAATAAATTTCTTTTACCCGGTAAAATTGGGGGTACAATATCAATATCTGTTAGGCAACAAAGGCAATAAAAACGGGGTAAGTATTACCGGTAATCTTGGAGGAGGCTTGTTAATGGGCTTGTTGAGACCTTACAAAGTGGATGTATTGGTACAGGGGGAAAGAAAATTTGTTGGATACAATTCACCCGACAGCAGTTTATACCTGAATGGACCAATAGTGGGAGGGCCAAATTTTGGAACAGGTTGGAATGAATTAAAAGTTACACCAGGTATTTATATAAAGCCAGCCATCAGGTTTGATTACGGAAAATACAATGAAATGATCAATGCCCTGGAAGTAGGTTTGATTGGAGAATTTTATAGTAAAAAAATTCCTCAAATGATTTATATCGAACAAAAGCAATTGTTCGTATCAGCCTATATAGCTGTAGTATTTGGCCGGCGTAAATAAATTTTAAGCTTACAATTTTATCTGTTTAACATCAGTATACCTTATCAGGGTTATTTGGTTACAGACACCATGTTTCTATCAAATATTTCCACATTTAGATATTAACGGTACTTTATGTTTCGATGGTACCCGGTATCTTTGCAAGGCAATTCAAAATATATTTTTATCTATGGCTTGTGCACCTACATTAGACGAACAATTACCTGCTTCAATAAAAAAACCCAATTGGTTAAGAGTAAAGCTTCCTATAGGAGAAGATTATAAACATGTAAGAGGCCTTGTAGATAAACATAAACTGCACACCATTTGCGAAAGCGGTAATTGCCCAAACATGGGAGAGTGCTGGGGCGAAGGCACAGCCACTTTTATGATACTGGGAAATATATGCACCCGCAGTTGCGGTTTTTGTGCAGTAGCCACCGGCAGGCCACTGGAGGTAGACTGGGATGAACCTCAGCGGGTAGCAGAAGCCATTAACCTGATGAAAGTAAAACATGCCGTCATTACTTCGGTAGACAGAGATGAATTGAAAGATGGTGGCAGCATCATTTGGCACAACACCATCAAAGCCATAAAAACGCTCAATCCGGGCACTACACTGGAAACACTTATTCCGGATTTTAAAGGAAAAAATAAGCAGGAAAATGTTCAAAGAATAATAGATGCTGCCCCAAATGTTGTAAGCCATAATATTGAAACAACCGAAAAACTAACACGGCAGGTTCGAATACAGGCACAATACTGGCAAAGCATGGAAACACTAAAAATGTTGAAGGATGGCGGCATGAGAACAAAAAGCGGTATCATGCTTGGACTGGGTGAACTAAAAGAAGATGTTATTCAAACTTTAAAAGACCTTTACAATAACGGGGTAGATGTAGTGACGATTGGCCAATACCTGCAACCGAGTAAAAAACATTTAACTGTTCAGCGTTTTGTGCATCCGGATGAGTTTGCAGAATACCGGGAGATTGGATACCAGATAGGGTTGGATTATGTAGAAAGCGGCCCGTTGGTGCGTTCTTCTTATCACAGCGAAAAACATGTGGTGCCTCAGTGGGGAAGAAATAAGTGGATGGAGGAAAAGATGGCAGACAATTGTTAGGAGGGGAGGCAGGGGTCAAAAGTCAAAAGTCAAAATTAGGCCGAAAGGATAATAGCCAATTAAATAAAATAGTGAAGACCTTTACAGAAATGTGAGGGTTTTTTTATATAAAAGGTTTATTTAAAATAAAAACAATATTCAATGTCTGGATCTCAATTTTCAATTTTAAAATTCCCCTTAATTAGTGTACTGGTATTTTTTAGTTTGGGTTTAAATGCACAGTTAAATTGGAGGAATGTTGATATCGATTTTGCACCATTGCCCAAAGGGTTTCATGTATTTAAAACAATGGATTCGTTAGACGGCAAACCCTTTGTGGCTTATTACGCCATTGCTGGACTTAAAAATAAAAAATTACTGTTTACTACAGATACTACTTATAAAAGAAGGTTAACTCCTGCCGGCTTCTACGAAAAAATTGGCCAGCCGCTACTGGTAGTGAACAGCACTTTCTTTTCTTTTGGTACAAACCAAAATTTAAACCTTGTAATGCAAAAGGGTAAAACGATTAGTTACAATGTGCATAGCCTGCCTATGAGAGGCAAAGACACATTGCAATACCGGCATCCTTTTGCCAGTGCTATTGGGATTAGTCAAAAAGGCAATGCTGATGTTGCATGGACCTATACTGATTCTTCTATGACTGAAGTTTACGCAGTGCAAAGGACTATAGAGTCAGTAAAGGATTCACTGAATTCATTTTCATTTAACAAGGCTAATTTTCTTACAGATAATCCGGTAAAGGATAGGTTTGAGTTGCGGCAATGGAGGATGCAAACGGCTGTTGGTGGTGGCCCTGTATTGGTACAAAACGGGCAAGTCAATATCAGCAATAACGAAGAATTAAAATTTGCTGGCAAAGCTATCAACGACAAACATCCCCGAACAATGATGGGTTATACAAAAGATCATAAAATGATCATAATGGTTGTGGAAGGCCGTAATCCCGGCGTTGCCGAAGGAGCCAGTTTATTACAGGCTGCAAAGATCATGGTTGATCTTGGATGCGAAGAGGCGCTTAACCTCGATGGCGGCGGCAGCAGTTGTATGCTCATCAACGGAAAAGAAACTATTAAACCGAGCGATAAAGGTTTGCAGAGAGCCATCCCCGCAGTATTTATCATTAGCCAAAAGGGCAAATAATAAGTAACTGTTTTTTTTAGTATTTTTAAAGCCGGTTGCTGCCAGCAATTATCAATAAATTTAAAAATAACGAATGAGTGAATATCAATTGAATGGTTTAAGGCAGTTTAAAACTTTTGTAGGATTAAAATTTCAGCTTTATAACAGTTTATTTACAGGGCTACCTTTTCACAGGATAGAAAAAACGGGTATCCTGCTTTCCCTCTTGCTGGACAATTGCGAAGAAGGTTATAAAAAGAACCTGAGCCCACAGGAAATTATTGAAGGCTTTTTTTTAAAGCATACGAATTTTAAAACCCGTGAAGAACAATTGAACTTCCTGTTTCGGTTAACACAATTTATAGAACGACAGGTTGTATTATTTGATGCATTGGAAGATGCCGCTTTTAACGAGGTACACGACAACTCAGGACCCGGCAGCCTAAAGCATTTGGCGCTTCAGATACAGGATCACAAAAAAGAAGACGAACTGTCTCAAAAATTAAAATCTTTTTCTGTAAGAATAGTGCTCACTGCACATCCTACACAATTTTATCCCGGGCAGGTGCTGGGTATCATTCACGATCTTTCTAAGGCGATGGCTGTTAATGATACCGGGCTCATTAATATTTATCTGAAGCAATTAGGTAAAACGCCCTTTTTTAAAAAGCAAAAACCTACACCCTACGATGAAGCGGTTAGCCTAATCTGGTACCTGGAAAATGTATTTTATGCTGCATCCGGCAATATTATTTCGTTTTTTAAAAATCAATTTCCACAGGCAGTTGATGACAACAACAGTATTATAAATATGGGTTTTTGGCCTGGTGGCGATCGGGATGGAAATCCTTTTGTGAACGCCGCTACCACATTAAAGGTTGCAGATGCATTAAGGGGCAGTATCATAAAATGTTATTACCTGGATATTCGTAAACTTAAGCGCAGGCTTACTTTTAAAGGAATAGACCCATTATTGAATGAACTGGAAAAGAAATTTTACGAAAATATTTTTATCCCCGAACACCGTACAGCCATCACCCCAAATGAAATTCTGAATACACTTTTTGAGATTAAAAATATTCTGATACAGCAGCACAGCAGTTTATTTGTGCACCTTGTAGATAACCTGATAAATAAAGTAAGCACATTTGGGCTGCATTTTGCATCGCTCGATATAAGGCAGGAGAGTACCGTGCATAACAGGGTGCTGGAAGCAATAGCGGCCAATACTCAAAGTGTTTCCAAACTTTACAGCAGTTGGAGTGTAGAAGAAAAAATACATTTTTTAAGTACACATACAAACATGGCAGAAGAGACCAATTATACCGACAGCCTGGTAATAGATACATTGAGCAGTATCAAAGCCATTCAAACAATTCAAAAATACAATGGCCAACAAGGCTGCAACAGGTACATCATCAGTCAATGCAACAGTGCATTAAATGTGATGGAAGTGTATGGATTATTTGTGTTATGCGGTTGGCAAAAAGATAACATGAACATAGATATAGTTCCTTTATTTGAAACAGTGGACGATTTGCAAAGGGCCGGCGGCATAATGAAAGCCCTGTACGAAAATCCTGATTACTTCCTGCATCTTAAACAAAGAAATCATAAGCAAACTATCATGCTGGGTTTTAGTGATGGCACAAAAGATGGAGGTTACATGATGGCCAACTGGAGTATATACAAAGCAAAAGAAGCCCTGACCACCATTTCAAAAAAATATGATATTGATGTGGTATTTTTTGATGGCCGTGGTGGACCACCAGCAAGAGGAGGAGGAAAAACACACCAGTTTTATGCATCTATGGGACAGAATATTTCCAACAAAGAAATTCAACTCACCGTGCAGGGGCAAACAGTAAGCAGTAATTTTGGAACCATTGATGCAGCGCAGTATAATATAGAGCAATTAATTCATGCCGGCATTTCCAATGAATTGTTTAATAACAGGCCGGGTACGCTGGAATTGGACGAAGAAGCACTTTTACAAAAACTGGCAGATGACAGTTTTTTATCCTATAAAAGTTTAAAAAATCATCCCTGTTTTATTGATTATTTAGCACACGTAAGCCCACTTAGATTTTACAGTGAAACCAATATTGGCAGCAGGCCGGCCAGCAGGTCTGCATCCGGTCAATTATCGCTTAAGGATCTCAGGGCCATTCCTTTTGTAGGTTCCTGGAGCCAGTTAAAACAAAACGTTACCGGTTATTACGGGGTTGGTTCAGCATTGCAGCAAGCAGATAAAGAAGGCAAACTGATTGGATTAAAAACCTTGTACAACGATTCATTGTATTTTAAAACACTCATTGATAATTGTGAAATGGCAATGAAGAAATGTTATTTTCCATTGACACAATATTTAAGCAGGCATCCAAAATACGGAGAGCTTTGGCAAATGATTTTTAATGAATATGAACTCACAAAAAAATACATTTTTTTATTAACCGGAAAAAACGAACTTATGGCAGGTTATCCTGTAGAGCAATTGTCTATTGGGATGAGAGAAAGAATCGTGTTGCCATTGGTAACCATACAACAGTTTGCTATAGCATCCATTAGAAATATGGAAGAGGCATTGGTGAATGATCCGCAAAAAGAAACATTTGAAAAACTGGTGATGCGTTCATCATTTGGAATTATTAATGCCAGCAGAAATTCTGCATAGAAAAATAGAGAGCCCCTGTAGAAACAGGGGCTCTTTCCTTAACGATTGCTTGCCATATAAGAAAAAGGTAAATTAAAATTTATACATCACTCCCAATAATGCACTGGCTGTAGATTTGCTTCCGCTGCCATTATCTTTTACAAATATTTCGCTTTGAGCAGATTCAAACCTAAGCTCGGGAACGATTGTAAGCGGTCCTATTTTTGCATTTAAAGACAGGGTATTTGCAAAGATATTTTTTGTGCTGAAATAAACCATGTCCTTATCACTAATATATTCACTCCTTAACGTAAGGCCAATCACGGCAGTAGGATCAAAATTCAGGTACAGTGCATTGCCAATCCAGCTTCCGCTACTTCCGCTTACCGGTTTTCTTGATTGAATGGTACCGTTGTAACCAATATTAAACTTACTGCTGATGGTACCTAAAACAACTGCATCAAATTGGTTTAATGATTTTAATCCGGTTGGATTTTCGCCATTATCCGAACCGCCAAAACCGGAGTAATTAAGGTACACTTTTAGTTTGCCATTTTTAGAAGCACCACTTACCTGGGCTATAAAATTCTTTACGGATGTTGTAGCGGTAGTTTGATCTGTGAAGTTGGTCAGTCCCACCATAAACGCTATTGGGCCGGCAGTAATATCTGCTTTTAAACCCTGGTGAAAAAATGGTCCGTTGGTAAACATATAACTCATGCTGTAGTTCCGGTTCAATGGAGCATCTACCAATTCGTATCCAACATGTGTGGCAAATTTACCTGCCGTAAACTTTACTTTACTGGAAGGAGCATAGGTTACAAAAGCCTGTTTTATGTTTGATAATGATAAAAAACCGTTTTTATCGCTGCCGTTTCCAACATTGTCATTACCATCATTATAGGAAAATTCTTCCGCTCTTCGGCCAAAGCCTAAATCCACTGTTGCGCCTGCTTTTCCATTCATGGCAGTGGCATCTGCTCTTAATGCGGCCATACCCAATTCAAACGAACTTTGCGAATTGGTAAAACTGGTAAAGTTGTTGGGTTTACCCGAAAAATTGTAACGGTAATAGGCATCAATGGATCCGGAAAGTGTTAATGATTTGGTAGAATCCTGTGCGCCGACAGTAAAAAAGCAAATTGCAGATACTCCTGCTAAAGAGAATTTTCTTAACATTGTAATTGGTTTTAATTATTAATGAGAGGTACAACCATGAACTTTGTCCAGAAGCTCATAATCAGGTTGTACCTTTTTCTTTTTATTGATATATTTTACTAATTAATCTTCTACTAAAGATTCTTTAATCACTCCATTATTTTGCACCAGTAAAGTGCCCTGTGAGTATTTTTCGTCATGCTGAGAAGCATCTAATCCCAATTCTTCTTCTGCCTCAGTAACTCTTAATGGAAGAATGAAATTGATAAATTTGAAAATGATATAAGAACCGGCAAAACTAAAAAGCACTACTATTGCCAGCGCTTTTACCTGTGTAAAGAAAAAAGTTACATTGCCATAAAAAAGTCCGTCATTACCTGCGCTGTTAATGGCTTTGGTAGCCAATATTCCGGTCATTAGCATTCCAACCATACCACCAATTCCATGGCAGGGAAATACATCCAGGGTATCATCCAATCTTGATCTTTGTTTGTAAAAAACAGCGATGTTTGAAATAATGGCTGCTACTACCCCTATAAAAATACTTTGTGGAATTGCTACAAAACCTGCAGCGGGTGTAATGGCTACCAGGCCCACAACAGCACCGATACAAAAACCCAATACGGATGGTTTTTTACCTCTTAACACATCAAAGAACATCCAGCTTAAACCTGCAGCCGCAGCAGCAGTATTGGTTGTAGCAAATGCAGAAACTGCCAGGGCATTGGCACCTAATGCTGAGCCTGCATTAAAACCAAACCATCCAAACCAAAGTAAGCCTGTTCCTATCAAAACGTATGGAACATTGGCAGGTGGTATTTCTTTATTTTCTAAATGCACTTTACGGCGTTTTAAAACCAATGCTCCGGCTAATGCTGCACAACCTGCAGAAATATGTACAACAGTACCTCCTGCAAAATCAAGGGCACCCATTTTAAACAGGAATCCATCCGGATGCCAGCTCCAATGAGCAAGGGGTGCATATATTAATAAGGAGAACAATACGGTGAATAAAATATAAGAGGAGAAACGGATTCTTTCTGCCACAGCACCCACCACCAATCCTGGCGTAATTACTGCAAACATCATTTGAAAAATGGCGAATAAAGAAAGTGGGATTGTAGGGGCAAGGCTCCATGGTGCACCAGAGTTTACATTTTTAAAGAATAAAAATGTTGAAGGGTTACCAATAAAACCTCCAATTGAATCTCCAAAGGCCAGACTAAAGCCAACTACTACCCATAGCACACCTACCACACCGGCAGCTACTACACTTTTTATCATAGTAGAAATTACATTCTTGCGATGTACCATTCCGCCATAAAAAAAAGCAAGGCCCGGAGTCATAAGGAAAACCAGTGCAGTTGCAACAATAATCCATGAAATGTCGGCTGCTTTATAAGCACCGGCTTTGTCTTCAAAGTGGGGTAAAACGGGAATAAATAAAGCAAAAATGGCTACCGCCGCCAATATTATAAAGGGGGCGACCTGTCGGGCTGTTAGTTTTTTAATCATGTTTGTAGATTTTGGTATAAGTATTAAAAAATAAGTGCAACTAAATAATAATTGTAAATTATATAATAAATATTAAAATAAACAAAAAATATATTATATAGTTATAATTTAGCATATTATTGGAAATAATCAAATGTATACTTATATACTGTTGAATTACAATTGTATAAGTATATAAATGTCTCTTGGATATCACAAATAATACTAATTTTTAAAAAATAAAAACTGAAATATAATAAATATGTAAATTAATTTAATATTGATAAATTGTTTACTGCATAAAAAAAGCTGGTACTAATGCACCAGCTTTAAAAAAAATGATTCTGCCTTATATCCAGCTTAAATGATGATCTTTTTGTTCTAATAATGAATGAACCATTAAATATTCATCTACACTTCTTGCGCATTCTCTTCCTTCACTGATTGCCCACACTACTAAAGACTGGCCACGGCGTATATCACCGGCAGCAAATATTTTAGGCAGACTGGTCTGGTAATTTTTTTCGGTAGCCTTTACATTTCCTCTTTCGTCTTTTTCAATTTCCAGGTTATCTACCAGGCCGTGGTGCTGCGTATGTAAAAAACCCATTGCCAATAAAACCAGTTCGCAGGGGATCTCTCTTTCACTTCCTGGCCTTTCTGTAAACTGTGCCGGGCGGCTATCTGCAGAAGCTTTCCATTCTAAGTCAACAATCTTCAGTGCGGTCAGATTGCCATTCTCATCTCCAACAAATTCTTTGGTAGCCGTGGCCCATTGCCGCTCGCAACCTTCTTCGTGGCTGGAAGTGGTTTTTAAAACCATTGGGTAAGACGGCCATGGCATCAATTCAGTTCTTTGTTCGGGAGGTTTTGGCAATAATTCAAACTGGGTTACAGATATGGCTCCATGTCGTTTGGAAGTGCCCACACAATCAGAGCCGGTATCTCCACCACCAATTACCACCACATTTTTATTGGCAGCAAAAATATTTTCAGCAAGAATATTGCTTTCTATATCAGCATTGGCTAAAGGATCCAGTGCAGCATTGCGTTTGTTTTGCTGCTTCAAAAAATCCATGGCAAAATGCACGCCCTTCATATCTCTTCCGGGTATCGTAAGGTCTCTCGGGATGGTGGAACCACAAGCCAATACAATGGCATTGTATTCTCTCAAAATATCATTCATTAAAATATTTACACCAATATTAGCATTGCATTTAAATACGATACCTTCTTCCTCCATCAGTTTTATTCTTCTGTCTATTACCCATTTTTCCAACTTAAAATCTGGTATGCCATAGCGTAATAATCCACCGGGCAAGTCATCTCTTTCAAATACTACCACCGAATGTCCTGCATAATTTAACTGTGCTGCAGCAGCAAGGCCTGCGGGTCCAGAACCTATGACAGCTACTTTTTTCCCGGTACGAATAACGGGTTTATGAGCAATAACAAACCCTTTTTCAAAAGCAATTTCTATAATGTGTTTTTCTATTTCTTCAATAGCTACCGGTGGTTGATTGATGCCCAGCACACAGGCAGATTCGCAGGGGGCAGGGCAGATGCGACCGGTAAACTCAGGAAAGTTATTGGTAGATACCAGCACATCGTATGCTTCTTTCCATTGGCCATGATACACTGCATCATTAAATTCTGGTATCACATTTCCCAACGGGCATCCGCTGTGGCAAAAGGGTACACCGCAGTCCATACAGCGGCCGGCTTGCTGGTTCAGCTTTTCATTGCTGAATTTTTCTACAAATTCATGGTAATGATGCAGCCTGTCTGCCACCGGTTTTTTTGCCGGCAGTTCTCTTGTAAATTCTTTGAATCCTGTTGGTTTACCCATACCTACATTTTGGCACTCTTGGAAGAATGCGGTGATCTAAAATTGTTTAAGTAATATCAAATGATCAAGTGTGCGACCCCGTGTTCCGCTTCGCTCGTCGTGGCAGGCGCAACGATGGTTAATAGAATTACAGCTGCTTGCCACATAATCATTTACCCACTTTACCAAACTGTGTTTGTAAGTCCATTAAACTAACCTGTCCTAATTTCCCCCTTCAGGGGGACAGGGGGATTTAGTGCTTTTTTATAATCCTTCGGAAACACTTTTACAAAATGTTGCAACTGGTTATCCAAATCTTCCAAAATAAATTTAGCTACGCTGCTTCCCGTTAACTGCAAGTGTTTTTGCAGCATGCCGAACAATTGATTTTTATCATCCAACTCACATGCATCCAGGTCTACCATTTCTGTATTGCAGTTTTGCGGAAAAACATTTTTTACATCATACACATAAGCAATACCTCCGCTCATGCCGGCGGCAAAGTTTATGCCTGTATCGCCCAGAATGAGTACAATTCCTCCGGTCATATACTCGCAGCCATGATCTCCCACCGCCTCCACCACTGCATGGGCGCCTGAGTTGCGCACCGCAAAACGTTCGCCTGCTTTACCACGGATATACGCTTCTCCTGCAGTTGCACCGTAAAAGGCCACATTACCAATAATGATATTTTCTTCGGGAACAAAAGAAGCATTTTTAGATGGATAGATAATAAGCTTCGCACCGCTCAATCCTTTTCCAAAGTAATCATTGGCATCGCCTTCCAGCTCAAGGGTAATTCCTTTAGTATTAAAGGCTCCAAAGCTTTGCCCTGCGGTACCATTAAATTTAAAATGAATGGTATCATCCGGCAAGCCATCAGCCTTGTATTTTTTAGTGATCTCGTTTGAAAGGATCGTACCGGTGGTGCGGTCCGTATTCTTGATATTAAAAGATGCGCTTATTTTTTCCTGATGCAACAAAGCAGGCTCTGCAGCTTTTAATAATTGCCAGTCTAATACTTCAGCCATACCATGATCCTGCGTTTCAGATTGAAAAAGACCGGTAAAAGGTGAGGCTGGTTCTTTATATAAAATTGGGGAGAGGTCAAGCTTGCTGTATTTCCAATGATGGATGTTTTCCCGCATTTCTAAATGCTGCACCTGTCCAATCATTTCATTCACCGTTCTATAACCCAGCTCTGCCATGATCTCCCGGAGTTCCTGCACAATAAATTGAAAGAAGTTTACAACATGATCAGCATCTCCGGTAAAACGTTTTCTCAATTCCGGATCCTGTGTAGCCACGCCCACAGGGCAGGTATTCATGTGGCATTTGCGCATCATGATACAACCTTCTACAATGAGTGCAGCGGTGGCAATGCCCCATTCCTCAGCACCCAACAAGGCGGCAATGGCTATATCACGCCCCGTTTTCATTTGACCATCGGCTTGTAAAACAACCCGGCTTCGTAATTTATTTTTTACCAAAGTTTGGTGCGCTTCTGCCAGGCCCAACTCCCACGGAAGCCCTGCATGGCGAATAGAAGAAACGGGCGAAGCACCTGTGCCACCATCATGGCCAGCTATCAAAACTACATCTGCTTTTGCTTTGGTAACACCTGCTGCGATGGTGCCTACACCTGCTTTGCTCACCAGCTTTACGCTGATGCGTGCCTGACGATTGGCATTTTTTAAATCAAATATTAATTGTGCCAGATCCTCAATAGAATAAATATCATGATGGGGTGGTGGAGAAATTAATCCCACACCTGGCGTAGAATGCCGTGTTTTTCCAATCCACTCATCCACTTTGTCGCCGGGCAATTGGCCGCCCTCACCGGGTTTGGCGCCCTGTGCCATTTTTATTTGCAGCTCATCAGCTTCGGTAAGATATAAACTGGTTACTCCAAATCTTGCACTGGCCACCTGTTTGATGGAGCTGCGCATGCTATCACCATTGGGAAGACGATCGTATCTTCTTTCATCTTCGCCACCTTCGCCTGTATTGCTTTTTCCCCCCAGCCTGTTCATAGCAATAGCCAGTGTGGTATGGGCTTCCCACGAAATGGAACCAAAGCTCATGGCTCCTGTTGCAAACCGCCGGTAAATAGCGCTTGCAGGTTCTACTTCATCAATAGAAATAGAAGGCGAATCAATTTTAAACTGAAAAAGACTGCGGATGGTACAGGCTCTTTCTGCCTGGTCGTTTACCAGTTTTGAATATTTTTTGAATGTAGTGTAATCATTTGTTCTGGTGGCATGTTGCAGCAAATGGATTGTTTGCGGATTGAACAAATGAAACTCTCCTTTGCGTTTCCACTGGAAGATACCGCCAACGGGTAGACGATCTACTGGCACATCTTTTTTACTGAATGCAAAATAATGTTTGGCCAATGCCTCCCTTGCAATTTCATCCAGGCCCAGTCCTTCAATTCTTGAAGTGGCACCGGTAAAATAAGTATTCACTACTTCTTTGTTCAGTCCCAGTATTTCAAAAGTTTGAGCTCCCTGGTAAGACTGAAGGGTAGAGATACCCATTTTTGAAAATACTTTAAGTAAACCATCTTTTATGGCTTTAATATAATGTTGTTTTAAAACATCGTCTGTCAAGTCTGTTTGAAGTTTCTCTTTTTCTTTCATATCCCTTATAGAAGACAATGCCAGGTAAGGATTGATGGCAGTTGCTCCAAAAGAAATTAAACAGGCAAAATGATGCACTTCCCATACATCACCTGCTTCTACAATTATACCTACCTGTCCACGCTTTCCTTTTCGGATAAGGTGATGATGAACTGCGGCTACGGCTAACAGTGAGGGAATGGGGGCATGGTTGGAATCGATGGCCCTGTCTTGCAGGATCAACACCTTAAATCCATCTTCTACAGAATCTACGGCATAGCGGCAAAGCCTGTCCAGTGCGTTTTTCAGCGATCCGGGTTTGCCATCCGCCTTAAAATAACATTGTAATGTTTTGGCCTGAAAAAGACCCGTATCTATACTCCTGATTTGTTCCAACTCGTGATTGGTTAATATTGGATGCTTTAATGCCACGCTGTGACAGGTAAGCGGATCTTCCAATAACAAGTTGCCGTTATTGCCTGCAAAACTTGCCAGTGACATCACCAACCTTTCCCTGATGGGATCGATAGGAGGGTTGGTTACCTGCGCAAATAATTGTTTAAAATAACTGCTAAGGTGTTGGGGCTGATCACTAAAAATGGCCAGGGGTGTATCCGTGCCCATTGATCCGAGCGGCTCTTTTCCATCCAATGCCATGGGCGTAATAATGTTTTCCAGGTCTTCGGTTGTATAACCAAAAGCTTTCTGGTATTGATACACCTGCTCATGTTCCAGGTGGGTAAACATTACCCTTGGTTCGGGCAATTCTTCCAGGCGTATTTTGTATTTATTCAGCCAGTCGGCATAAGGTTTTTGTGAGCAGATATTTTGTTTCAGTTCTTCATCACTGATGATCTTTCCCTGCTCCATATCTACCACAAACATTTTGCCCGGCTGCAATCTTCCTTTTTCGATGATGGTGGATGGGTCGATTGGCAAGGTGCCGGTTTCGGAAGCCATGATCACCCTGTTATCGTTGGTAATGCAATACCTTGATGGACGCAGACCATTCCTGTCTAAGATAGCCCCAATCATTTTTCCATTGGTGAATGAAATGGATGCAGGGCCATCCCATGGCTCCATGAAGGCTGAGTGAAATTCGTAAAAAGCTTTTTTCACGGGATCCATTTGTTCATTGCCATCCCATGCTTCGGGGATGAGCATCATCATTACATGCGGCAGTGAACGGCCGCAAAGTGTTAGTAATTCTATGATATTATCAAGGCTGGCAGAATCACTCTGGCTGCTGGTAACAATGGGTAGCAGCATTTCCATTTCTTCTTTTGAAAAGAAAGGCGAGGTAAAATTCTTTTCACTTGTTTTGAGCCAGTTAAGATTTCCCTGCAACGTATTGATCTCGCCATTGTGTGCAATGTATCGGAATGGCTGTGCCAGTTTCCATGATGGAAAAGTGTTGGTGGCAAAACGGGAATGCACCAGGCCAAAAGCACTCACCAATCTTTTGTTGCTGAGGTCTGTAAAATAAGTTCTTACCTGCGAACTTGTAAGCTGCCCTTTGTAAACAATTGTTTTGTAAGAAAGGGAGGCAATGTAAAAACCGATGGCATCCTGCATCACTGTATTGGCAATGGTATGGCTGCTGAAATTTCTCAATATAAATAATTTTC
>JBBRFX010000032.1:0-27209 GCA_038241275.1 Chitinophagales bacterium | reverse complement strand
TTGATGCGTTTTGAATAATAAATGCAAGGATTGGGTATTTTAATACCCAAATAAAACCCATATCTTTCTAATTAAAAGAATGTTCATTAAATTTAGAAGCTTTTTGAGTTAACTATTTTAAATACCAGCTTCGGTTTTTTATAGCATCATCGTTGCGTCGCAAGCACTTCATCGGTATACCAATTGGCATCTTTTCTCAACGGTATTCTTTACTTGAGTTATTATAGGGGCAGCCAATTTTTAAAAAATGCCAAAAACATTTTAGAATACTAAAAGAACCTGAGAGGGTAATAGCCATTTAAGTTTTCTAGCAATCACATCAATAATAATTTTATAATATTATAAAATCTTAATAAGTTATTTAAAAATATGTATAACATACCAGTGAGTACCTAAAATAAAAAAGTGGCAGAAATGATTCTGCCACTTTTTATTAAATTAATTGCACATCAATTTAATTTTTCAAAATGTGCATCCAGCCTTTTATCTTTTCTAAAATATTCCATTATTAATACCTGTCCTTGTTTTCCAGGCAAAACCGCCGAACGGGACGCCTCTGATTTAGTGTTTATTTTATCTGTTCAGTATATTTTAATTACTATTATTTCTCATAAGGGAAATTTCTGGAAACCTTTCTCATCATCCTTTCCATTACTTCATTTCCATTACTTGTAATAGTCTCGTTCATTTCTTTATAAAATCTCCATAGCAATTCTCCATTAGACTTATTATATATCTGCATTGTCAATGCTCCTGATCCAGTTTTCGCTGCTCCACCAATTAGTATTGCTTTTGCGATTGCCCCTCCTTCACTTCCGGTTTTTTCATAGGAGTAACTACACCTAATAACGGCATCAACCTGTAGGATTTTTGCAATACTATCCGGCAACATTTCATCCAATTTTTCAAAAACTCCAGCCTGCTTTAATAAAATATTTGTTCTTTCTACATCCTGAAAAGTCACTGTATATTTTTCTCTTTTATTTAATAGATAAGTATACATTCCTCCTTGCATGCTAAGGCCTAATTTTTTCTCTTCTGCTTTATTACCTTCAAGATCGAACCCCTTTGGCATTCTTTTGTAAGCAATTGTTGCCTTGAAAGGAATTATTGCCACTAATTTGTGTGATGCAATAGAATCCTTGAAACTTTCAGACTTAAATATTTGTTTACCAGATTCGCCTCCAAACTGTGCCATTGCAGAATAAGAAAATAGAAAAGTAAATAAAATTGATTGAATTGTTTTCATGTTGTTTTTTTAATGATGGTTTATTAAATATGTGATTGGTATTATTTCTTTGATTGGTGAACAATATCACTTTAGCTGTATAAATAATTTTCAAAATTCACCTGGAAAACAATGTTTGAAACGGCTGTTATAAATTATTGTATAATCGTCTTTATTTTCTTTAGACAGGTTATTGATGGCAGCAGTATTATATTGTAAAGCCTTTTCGTAAATCTTCTTTTTTATAACAGTATCGTCCTGTAGAAATTTATATGCTGGCTGGGTTTGCGCATTACCGTGAAAGGATACTATCATCAAAAACAAAAAGCAAATACCCCTTATCAAATTGTTGTGTACATCTGCACCTGGGTTATGTGCCCCTTTTGTGTATGTATTAAAGTTTTTACACCAGTGATTTATACTAAAGTTGTGAGGGCTCTAATTTAAATAAGCAACGTTCATAGATCCGGGGTTAACTGTGTATTTTTATTTGTTATTCTAATTCTTTTATGAATTGGATTACACCTGAATTATTAAACAAATATTACAGCAGTAGTTATATTGTTGGTTTTGGTTAAGCTTTAATTTATTCTATACCAATTTATATTGCCTTGTAAAGAATTTTAAAATCTAAATATAAAAGTTGAAGAATGTCAATAATTGAAAATTAATTGATGCAATATCATAGATTTAATATTGAATGTTTCTAAGAGACTAACCAGTTAGCTTTTCATATAGTAAATAAAGATGGTTTAAACATCCTGTCTTAAGATTCAGCAGCCATATTATTTTTTTATAATTTCTACGGAAAATATATTATTAAAAAATCCGGTTAATGAAATGCTGCAGCAGTGAGTGACACAAGCGCAGCCTTACTAAGCTACCAATCATTGGTAAAACAATATTTTTACTCACCCTGTTTAAACCAACTGTGCAAAAAAAATAAGCAATCTTCTACCCTTTTTTACCGAAATTCGTTTGCTCGGATATATGTTTTTTGATATAGGATATAGAGAGCATTTTTTTCCTTACATGCTTTAAACATAAAAATTCCTATATCCGAAATCTGGTATAAAAAATCATTTTAAACATACAATTCAGCAGGATCGTTAAATATGAAATTTTCTCACTTACACGTACATACTCAATTCTCTTTACTGGATGGCGCCGCCTCCATTAAGAATCTTTATAAAAAAGCCATTGCAGATGGGATGCCTGCCCTTGCCATCAGCGATCATGGAAATATGTTTGGTGCCTTTGAGTTTGTAAAAGAAGCTTACAACCACAAAAACGCAGATGGCACGCTGAAAGTGAAACCAATTGTGGGCTGCGAGTTTTATATCACACAAGACCGTACCCGCAAAACATTTAGCAAAGAAGAAAGAGATCCACGCCACCACCAGATATTGCTGGCCAAAAATGAGCAGGGATATAAGAATCTCGTAAAGCTTACATCGCTTGGTTATATAGAAGGAATGTATAGCAAGTATCCCCGCATTGACAAAACGCTTATTCATAAATATCACGAAGGACTGATAGCCACTACCTGCTGCCTGGGTGCATTGGTGCCTCAGGCTATTTTAAAAAAAGGTGAGGATGAGGGTGAGAATGAATTTAAATGGTGGCTCAATATTTTTCAGGAAGATTATTATGTAGAACTGCAGCGGCATGGTATGGCAGAGCAGGACAAAGTAAACAAGGTATTATTAAAGTTTGCCAAAAAATACAATGTAAAAGTTATAGCCAGCAACGACAGCCATTATGTAGATCAGCAGGATTTTAATGCTCATGATATTTTGCTTTGCATCAACACCGGCGAAAAACAAAGCACACCTGCCATGCGTGACTTTACGGATGATGATGTGAGCATGAAGAACAAACGGTTTGCTTTTCCAAACGACCAGTTTTATTTGAAAACAACGGCAGAGATGAGCAAGGTATTTGAAGACCTGCCGGAAGCTTTAGACAATACAAATGAAGTGATCAGTAAGATAGATCTGCTGGATCTTAAAAAAGAAATACTGCTGCCGTTTTTTGAAGTGCCTGCCAATTATAAATCGCAGGACGAATACCTGGAACATTTAACCTGGGAGGGTGCAAGGAACCGATATAAAATATTAACACCGGAAAGTGAAGAACGCCTTCAGTTTGAACTGGGGGTTATCAGGAAAATGGGTTTTGCCGGTTACTTTTTAATTGTGAGTGATTTTATTAAACATGGCCGGGATATTGGCGTGTTTATTGGTCCTGGCCGTGGATCTGCAGCCGGTAGTGCTGTAGCATATTGCATTGGCATTACCAATATTGATCCTATAAAATACAACCTGCTTTTTGAGCGTTTTCTTAACCCGGAACGTAAAAGTATGCCGGATATAGACACAGACTTTGACGATGATGGCCGCCAGAAAGTGATTGATTATGTGGTGCAAAAATATGGTAAGAACCAGGTGGCTCAAATCATTACCTATGGCACAATGGCTGCCAAGAGCAGTATTGCAGATGTGAGTCGTGTAATGGATTTGCCACTTGCAGAAAGCAGGGCTATCTCAAAACTAGTTCCGGAGCGGCCGGGTATTAATTTAAAAAGATTATTACATGCACCTTTTACAACAAAAGAAGCAAAGGCAGGAGAAAAATCCCTGGAAGAAAAAGAACAACTGCAGGGAGAAGATGTAGAGAATGTAAAAAAACTACGGGCTATTTATGCCGGCTCCGACTTACACAGTAAAATATTACACGAAGCAGAAATATTGGAAGGCTCTGTTAGAAATACCGGCATTCATGCTTCGGCCATTATCATTGCACCTTGCGATCTTACCGATCTTTTGCCCGTGGCCACTTCCAAAGAATCTGATTTATGGCTTACGCAGATAGAAGGTAATTCTATTGAAGATGCTGGCGTAATTAAAATGGACTTTCTGGGTTTAAAAACCCTGAGTATTTTAAAAACAGCATTATCGCTTATCAAACAAAACCATGCTGTAACAATAGCCATAGATGATGTGCCACTGGATGATGAACTGACCTACAGGCTTTATCAGCAGGGCGATACCAACGCTACCTTTCAATTTGAGAGTGCAGGTATGCAAAAATATTTAAGAGAACTAAAGCCTGATAAATTTGCTGATCTAATTGCAATGAATGCCCTGTACAGGCCGGGACCAATGAGTTATATTCCATTGTTTATTGCACGTAAGCACGGCCGTGAGATAGTGACCTATGATTTGCCTGATATGGAAGAATACCTGGAGGAAACTTATGGTATTACGGTATACCAGGAACAGGTAATGTTGCTAAGCCAAAAGCTTGGAGGCTTTAGTAAAGGGGATGCGGATATTTTGCGCAAGGCGATGGGTAAAAAGCAAAAGCACATCCTTGATAAAATGAAAGTGCAGTTTATGGACGGTGCTACCGCTAAGGGACACCCGAAAGATAAGCTGGAAAAAATTTGGACCGATTGGGAAGCATTTGCACAATATGCATTCAATAAATCGCATAGTACCTGTTATGCATTTGTGGCATATCAAACAGCATACATTAAAGCCCACTACCCCAGCGAATACATGGCTGCGGTACTGAACCATGCCGGCAGTATAGAAAAGATCACATTTTATATGGAAGAGTGCAAACGTATGGGATTAACCGTACTGGGGCCCGATATCAACGAATCGAATAATGGTTTTGCTGTAAATAAAAAAGGAGAAATACGTTTTGGTTTTAGCGGACTTAAAGGTGTGGGCGAAAATGCGATTGAAAACATTATTGAAGAAAGAAGCAAACACGGTTTCTTTAAAGATATTTTTGATTTGGTGAAGCGGGTAAACCTGCGTGCGGTAAGTAAAAAATCTTTAGAGAGTTTAATTTACAGCGGAACCTTTGATTGTTTTAAAGAAATGCACCGGGCACAATATTTTTATACCGCTCCCGGTGATGTGCTGGCGCTGGAGAAAATTGTAAAATTTGGATCCGTATATCAATCCAATTCGGCCAGTACAAGCAACACCTTGTTTGGCGATTTGCAAATGCCGGATATTGTTCCGCCAAAATTAGCGGCCTGCCCGCCATGGCAGTTAATAGAACAGTTAGATTTTGAAAAAGAGGTAACGGGTATGTATATGAGCGGACACCCGCTGGATAATTTTAAGTTTGAATTAAAACATTACAATATCAGCTCTATTGCCGATTTTCTGGAAGTGAAAAATGCGGTTGGAATAACGCCTACTTCCAAACCTTTCCGACTTGCAGGGCTGGTGGTAGATGCACAGCACCGGCTTACCAAAACGGGTAAAAATTACGGCGTACTTTTTATTGAAGATTTTTCAGGAAAAACAGATTTTTTCATTTGGCAGGAAGATTATGTGAAATACCTTAATTATTTTGAAAAAGGTATGATCATCATGATTGAAGGAGCTTTCAGGGAAAAGCGTTTTAAACAGGGTGAATATGAATTTAACTTTACCAAACTGCATTTACTGGAAACGGTAAAACAAACGCTTACCAAACAACTGGTGATAGAAATAGAACCGGAGTTTATTGACGAAGACCTGATTAAATTTTTTGACAATAATATTAAGGAGCATCCCGGCAAAACTTCTATTAAGTTTAACATTCATGATAAATTGAAGGATCATAAAGTGAGCTTATATACCATTGAAAATGGTTTTACTATGAATGATGAGATGGCAGTTTATTTAAACAATAATACGCTTATTGATGTAAATGTGATGACGGGTTAGCTGGGAATGCTTATTGAGCTAAACGGTTAAATGGCAGGAAATATAGATGGTTTTATTGCAGACTTAAATCTTCTATATAGTAAAATATTTTCATGTTTCAAAAAATGAGGCCTTAAAACAATATAACTTCCTAAGCAGTCAGTTTGACTTATTAATATGCCAATACATTTTCGTCACATGTTGTGGATATGTCATAACAGCACTTTAACTGTTTTGGAATTAACTTTGCTTCTCTTTTAGAAATTTTAAATTAAAATAAATAATTATGGCACTCGAACTTACAGATGCGAACTTCAAAGCTGAAGTTTTGGATTCAGATAAATTAACGGTAATTGATTTTTGGGCAGAATGGTGTGGCCCTTGTCGTGCGATTGGTCCTGTTATTGAAGAACTGGCCAAAGAGTACGAAGGAAAAGTAACAGTTGGTAAAGTAAACGTAGATCATAACCCACAGGTTTCTATGAACTATGGCATTACCAGTATTCCTGCTATCCTGTTTGTGAAAAACGGCGAAGTGGTAGACAAACTGGTAGGTGCACAACCCAAAGCCAATTTTGTAAAAAAGATTGAGGCGCATAAGTAGTCTAACCAAGACATAAAATAAAAGCCCTCCGCAAGCGGAGGGCTTTTATTTTATAAGGAATTAAGGTGATTATTACTTCTTCTTTTCTGGAACGCAATTAGGAACAGACTTGCCATTTTTCTTTTTGTTGCCCACTTTTTTATACCCTTCCCAACAGGGGTCTGCACTTTTTTTCACTGTCTTCTTTGTAGCTGCTTTTTTTGCTGTAGGCATAAAAATGTTTAATGATAAAAATCAAAAAGCAAGCCACTAAAAAACTGTCCTACTCCTTATCAAATAAAAAGAGGCTGTCTCCGGGTTGAGAGACAGCCACATTTATTAAAAAATCAAAAATTACTACCTGGTTGCTGTACCAAGTATGCTTAGCTTAAGGACGGGCATGTTAAATTCTTTCACACCCGGCACTAAACAAGGCATGTTATCTATGGGTAGTAGAATAACTTTTCCTTGTTGAATCTTTGCCCGACCAGTATTAGCAGCCAATGGAAATTGAAAGGCTATTTTTCCTGGAATTCCTTTGCTTTTCAGTAGTTCATAAACAGATTTATAGGGAGCCTTACTCTCCTGCGCTAATGCGGTTGCAGATAAAAATATCAAAGTAGGTAATAACATTTTTACATAACAAGTAAATTCTATTAAATCATGATCAATGCGTCACTTTAGCAATCTCTCTGGGGTCATGCTTGTGCTTAAAGAAAATTACGAATAAAATTGCTACTATCAAAGCGTAAATTGCAAACACGAGCCAGATGCCGTGCCAATCCCTCAATCCGGCCTCGCTGGTGTAATACTTTTGAATCATCCATCCGCTTATTTTACTTCCCAATACTGCACCAAAGCCATTGGTGATCATCATAAAGAGGCCCTGTGCACTGGAGCGTATCTTGGGATCGGTAGATGTCTCAATGAATAAAGAACCTGAAATATTGAAAAAGTCGAAAGCCATTCCGTAAACTATGCAAGAAACAATGATCATCCACAAGCCTTCTTCGGGGTTTCCGTAGGCAAATAATCCAAAACGGAAAAACCAGGCAACCATGGAAATGAACATTACCTGCTTTATACCAAAACGCTTTAAAAAAAATGGAATCGCTAAAATGAAGAGTGTTTCCGATATCTGGGAGATGGACATGATGATGGTAGAATACTTCACTACAAATGATTCGGCATATTCAGGAAAGTTGGCAAACTCAGAGAGATATACATCACCATACATATTGGTAAGTTGTAAGGCCGCACCTAAAAACATGGAGAAAATGAAGAACATCGCAATCTTTGGATTCTTAAATAATTTAAATGCATCCAGTCCTAGTTTTTGCCCCATGGTAGCATTTTCTGAAATTAATTTTTGCGGAGGGCATTTGGGAAGTGTAAAGGAGTATAGGCCTAAGAGTACTGCTGCTGCAGCAGAAATATAAAACATATTACCCGAAGCTTTGTTACCAGAAAGATTGGTGAGCCACATGGCAGCAATAAACCCAATGGTTCCCCAAACTCTGATTGGCGGAAACACTTTTACAACATCGTAATTGTTATTTTTAAGAATTGTATACGCAATGGAATTGGACAATGAAATGGTGGGCATGTAACAGAGCATCGCTCCGAATATGATCCCAAAAAAAGCAACAGGACTTGCAGCCATCGGAATGCAGGCTAAAAATATTCCGCCCACGATGTGTAGTAAACCATAGAGCTTTTCAGCATTCAACCATTTATCGGCAATGATGCCAGTAAGTGCAGGCATGATGATAGATGAATAGCCCAGCGTGGCAAATACATCTCCAAATTTATCGCCCTCCCACTGTTTGGTACCAAACCAGTAATTTGCAACTGTAATTAACCAGGCTCCCCAAACAAAAAACTGGAGAAAACTCATGAAGATCAGGCGAAACTTAATACTCATATACAAGCTTTTAGGTAAATTTTTAAGGTGTGGAAGATAAATATTTATTTGATACAAAACATGAGCTCATTTTAAACATTCATCAGGTTGCGGTGTAATATAAATCATGGTTATGCTAAATAAAATAAGTGTAAGCACATTTGTATTCAACGTAAATTTGCAAAAAAACTTTAGATGAGCAGTTCTATTGATATATTAATTACATCCGCTACCGAACCTTCGCTGCAAAACATTGCACAAAAAGTAAAAGACGGCCAGCGGATTACAGAGGAAGAATGTTTAATATTATTTGAAAAAGGAAGCCTTGCTTTTGTAGGTGCACTGGCTAATTTTATCAGGGAGAAATTACATGGAAATAAAACTTATTTCAACCGCAACTTTCATATTGAGCCCACAAATGTGTGCGTGTTTAGCTGCAAATTCTGTTCTTATTCCAGGTTGTATGCACACAAAGAAGAAGGATGGGAACTGAGTATAGACCAGATGCTGGATATTGTAAAAAGTTATGATGGCAAACCCATTACCGAAGTGCATATTGTAGGTGGCGTACATCCAAAAATGGATATGGCCTATTTTATAGAGCTCATTCAAAAAATACATGCGCACCGGCCCGATCTTCATATCAAAGGCTTTACCGCTGTAGAACTGGATTATATGTTCCGCAAGGCCAAACTTACTACTGAGCAAGGCATGCAACAATTAAAAGATGCAGGTTTACAATCTCTGCCAGGCGGTGGTGCAGAAATTTTTCATCCGGAAATCAGAGATATTATTGCGGCAGATAAAGTGAGTGGCGATGGTTGGTTAAAAATTCATGAAGCTGCCCACAACATTGGTATGTTTAGTAATGCTACTATGTTATATGGTCATATTGAAAAATACGAACACCTGGTAGATCATATGAAAAAACTGAGAGATTTGCAGGATAAAACCAAAGGCTTTAATACATTTATCCCGTTAAAATTCCGCAATAGCAATAATGATATGAGTCATGTGCCGGAAAGTACGATTACAGAAGATATGCGACTATATGCCATATCAAGAATTTACCTGGATAACTTTCCTCATTTAAAAGCCTACTGGCCCATGCTGGGAAGGCAAAACGCACAACTCTCCCTTGCATTTGGCGTAAACGATATCGACGGTACCATAGACGATTCTACCAGGATATATTCGATGGCTGGCAGTGAAGAACAAACACCTGCCATGAGTACAAAAGAATTGGTGATGCTGATAAAACAGGTAAAGAGACAACCAATTGAAAGAGATACTTTATACAATGAGATTAACGATTACAGCAATGTGCTGGAGGAAACTGTATTAAATTAAATTTTCAATAGTGAAAGTCATTGGTCTAATGTCAATATTAAAATCTTAGGATTATACTATTTTGTTTTAAAAGGATAATCGCTTTTGATTTTAAAAACAAATCAACATATAGGTTATGTTTATATTCAACATGCTACTTCATTTATAACTTCAAAAGTTGTCTAATTCAACACGTGCCATATACTGCCAGCAGGCATGTTTACCCCCGTTCCTACGGTAAGGGCGGGCTTTCACCTTTTACTTTTCACCCTTTCATCATTAAGCCCTTCGAAGTTTTCACTTTTCACCTTTCACTTTTCACCTTTCAGCTAAAATATCCCCCAATAAAAAAGCCCCTTGAAAAATCAAGGGGCTTTCATTATATAAAAATTTGTATTAATAATTTCTAACAGTCATTTCTGTTCTTCTGTTTTTTGCACGGCCTGCTGCAGTTTTGTTATCAGCTACTGGTTTGCCTTCGCCATAACCTGTAGAAATCATACGGCTTTCTGCAACTCCTTTGCTGATCAAATATTCTCTAACAGAACCGGCACGGTTTTCAGATAAAGTTTGGTTGTTTTCGTCGCTTCCAACTTCGTCAGTATGTCCATCAATATCCAGCATCAGAGATTCGTCTGCTTTCAATATAGTGGCTACATCATTTAAAGATTTAAATGATTTAGCCAGTAATTTGTAACTGCCGGTTGCAAAAAATACATTCTTGGCAGCCATACTCACTTTTTCAATTACTTCTTTCGCTATTTCAGGACAACCCATGTTGCTTACAGGCCCCGGACGGGTAGGACATTTATCTTCTTCGTCATTTACACCATCACCATCTGTATCAGGTATAGGACAACCCTGGTAGCGGGCCAAACCTTTTACAGTTGGGCATTTATCTTCTTCGTCATTAACACCATCGCCGTCTGTATCAGGAATAGGACAACCTTGATATTTAGCAATACCAGCAACTGTAGGGCATTTATCATCGCCATCAGCAATACCATCACCGTCAGTATCAGGACAACCTTGTAAAGATGCCAACCCCGGAGTATCAGGACATTTATCATCAACATCAGGAACACCATCATTATCACGATCTAAAATAACCGGTGGTGGCGGTGGAGCCATTACAACTGGTTTCTCTCTTCCAACGTTTTGAGCAAAACCCAAAGAATAAAGAAGGTTATCTTTAAGTACATCTTTAGTTAAAGAAAAACGATACTGTGCCTGTAAAAACACATAAGAAGTGCTTTGCAGGTTTAACTGGATACCAACTCCAGCAGGTACATATGCACCCCAATCGCCGGAATAATATCCTCCGCCTATACCTGTAGTAAGGAATGGTGAAAGCAATACATTATCCTTAAAAGGTCTGAAGTTTAAAGTAGGCTCTAATTCAATACCTATTTCTTTATCCTGGTTTAAATCACCTCTATCTTCTGCAGCATAATCATGAAATAATACATTCAATTTTGAAGAGAAATCGATGGTATTGGTTAAACCTTTCCAATAAGAAAGACCGAAACCAAAATCCATATCCTTTAATCCTGAAAAATTTCTTGGAGTAACAGATTGATTTTTGAAAGTTTCTGGAGTTTTAATATCCAATGCATTAAGATGGATACCAAATAAAGCAGGTTTTTTAGCAGGACTGCCATATTGTGCAAATGCACTTGAAGCCAGCACCACTAACATTAATACCAATGTAAGTTTTTGTTTCATAAACGCTAATTTTAATTTTAAATTTTGATCGCTGAATGGTTTAGAGAATATATTCTGGTTAAGTTTTAGGCAAATGTAATATCTAAAACTATACCACAGAATCAATTCTTTAACAAATATATAGTTTTATTTTTTCCTCTTTGCCATTTAAAATTAGTATATAAGATAATTCTGCAAATATTTATTTCTCATTTTTTTCTTTATAACCGTACTCACAACAAGAGGAAATCCTATATTTACAGCCCCAATTAAAAGGGATCCAGGTTCGGTAGCTCAGCTGGATAGAGCATCAGCCTTCTAAGCTGAGGGTCATTGGTTCGAATCCAATCCGGATCACAAGGCGCTCCGATTATTATCGGGGCGCTTTTTATTAAACTTGTTTTGTGGCCATAGTTTGTATTTTTATAAAAAATTATATTCATGGATGTTCAGATTCATCCTTCCTGGAAAGAAGTTTTAAAAGAAGAATTCAACAAACCTTATTTTAAACAGATCGTAACTTTTTTGCGTGCCGAAAAAGCCAACGGCAAACATATATTCCCACCAGGGCCTCTTATCTTTAATGCATTTAACCAAACCCCATGGGACAAAGTAAGTGTAGTAATCATTGGCCAGGATCCTTATCATGGTGCAGGACAGGCACACGGTTTAAGCTTTTCGGTTCCCAATGGTATTAAGCCGCCCCCATCACTGGTAAATATATTTAAAGAATTAAAAACAGATATTGGAATGGATATGCCCGTTCAATACGGTAATCTTACCAAATGGGCACAACAGGGGGTTTTGCTGCTGAATGCAGCACTTACTGTAAGAGAAGGAGATCCATTCAGCCATGCTAAATATGGTTGGGCAGATTTTACTGATGAGGTAATAAAAAAAATATCAGATAAAAAAGAAAACGTAGTTTTTTTACTCTGGGGCAAATTTGCCCAGGAAAAACAATCATTGATAGACGAAAACAAACACTTTGTTTTAAAAGCAGCGCACCCCTCGCCTTTCTCTGTAGAAAAAGGTTTTTTTGGATGTAAACATTTTTCTAAAACCAATCAACTGCTCATGCAAAACAACCTGCCTCCCATTGATTGGAAATTGCTTACTCCTTAACCCTTTTACCTAAAAAGAAAAACCTAAATGAAAGAAATAAATTCATCTACTCAAACAACCAACCCATTCTCCAATTTATTGATCAATATTACAGGGCGAATTTGGGCTTTCTGGGGACTGATTAGTTTCATACTTACATTTATGCTTATTTTTTTACCATCTATGGGAGCTTATCTTTTTAAAGATTACAAAAAAGGCCAGCACTACTTTATTTTGGTTTCAAGAGTTTGGATGTTTAGCTGGCTCAGGTTAATTGGTTGCCCGGTAAGCGTAAAAGGAAAAGAAGTATTTAAGAAAAACAGTACTTACATAATCGTTTACAATCACAATGCATTGCTGGATGTGCCACTCTCTGCGCCATTTGTACCAGGCGGTAATAAAACCATTGCCAAAGCATCTTTTGCAAAAGTTCCCATTTTTGGATGGTTTTATAAAAGGGGGTCGGTATTGGTAAACAGAAATGATGATAGAAGCCGGGTGAAAAGTTTTGAGGAAATGAAAAAAGCATTAGCAGCAGGAATGCATATGTGCATTTACCCCGAAGGCACCAGGAACAGAACAGGTCAGCCATTAAAAAAATTTTATGATGGTGCTTTTAAACTATCAACTGATTCTAAAAATGAAATTATACCCTGTGTAATTTCGGGAACCCGAAGAGCCATGCCTATAGATAAAACCTTTTTTTTATGGCCCACAAAATTGCAGATGAATTTTTTGCCACCTGTTTCTCCGGAGGGGCTTGATGCTAAATTATTGAAAGAAAAAGTTTACCAGATTATGATGCAATATTATGTAGCAAAGAATCCATAAAATGAATCGGATTGGTTTAACATTTATAAATCTATAAATGACCTGGTACGGTTTATTTTAAGGTCTCTGAGTATTGCAGATTTGGGACTAATGGAAATATTGAAAAATTTAAACCGGCCCACCGGCGAAATATTAATCGCCATTTGCCAGCAATGCATTTCTCTCGATAAAAACATACTGATACTGCCAAGTTCTTTATCAGTAATATTATAAAAACCATTGATGCCTATCTTCCATTTGGGCGTCAGATTTACCGATGAGTTCCAGTTTACATCCTGGTTAAAGGTAGTTGTGGCAGTACGCTCACCCGGGTTTTGAGATCGGAAAAAACGCAGGGAATAGTTTAGGCTGATATCCCATGGAACAGAAAAATCTACAAACTCTCCGGGATTATTATTCATATAAGCAAGCTCCTGCTGATACTCATCTAAAGGCATTCCGCCGGTATTTAAATTTTGTTGATCCAGGTTGTTATTATTACTGTTATCGGGTTTGGTTTTATCTCCTCCCCTAAAGGATGTTTGCATAGATACCGAACCGCTGGTTAATGTTCCAAGGGTTAATGCTTTTTGTTTCCAGATCAGTTTATCTACCCTTCGTCCTATACTGTCTGTTTGATATGGATCAAAAACAGCAGAGGCAGTAATATTAATTTTTTCGAACAAATTGCTTCGGGCAGATACATTGAGCATATCCAGTTTAAAGGAATCTCTTAAAAAATTATACGAACCTGTTATACCAAAACCATCCAGCAAGGATACTTTTTTTACCCCTGCAGCAGTTGTATCTTTTTTATTGCGCACTTTCATTGATAAGTTATTATCAATCCCAAAACTTAAGCCGCCAAACCTGCCCTCTCCATATGCTCCATAAATACCAGTTTCGTACACTGACTTTCTTCCAATAAATTTTCCGGAACTATCCTGTTGATAACTATACCAGTCTTTTCCATTGATATCCGGCTTGTAACTCAAAGACACAAAAGGTCTTATTTCGTGCCGTATGGCCTGCACTTTCCCTTTTTTAAAGGTAAACATTCCAAAAACACGGGTGCTGGCATTCATGCTAAAAGCCATATCATAAGCCCTGTAAAAACCTTTGTTCACAAAAGTATCCAGTTTTTTTTCTGTAGCATTCCATTGCACTCTCCTTTGTTCCTGGTACCAGGTTTCCTGGTAACTAACGGATGGGGATAGCTGCAATGGCCCAATTTGCGGGAGCGATAATGTGATGGGTACATTATGCCTGGCACCATATTGCAAGCGGTCTATAATCTGTTTCCCGATATTGCCGGCTGTATCATAAAAAGAAGAAAGGCTTCTTGCATTGGTATTTAAGGCTATACCCACATTCTCAAACCATTTAGATTCTCCAATAGGTTCTTTGCGCCTGAATGGGTACAAGGTATTTACATTAAATGCTATGTCGGGCAAATTAAAATTAATAAGGCGCTGCAATGTATTTTGGTTATGATTGGCACTAACTGATAAATTAAAAGGCTTATCCTTCCAAACTTTTGAATAGGTGATGGAGGAATTTAATTGGTTTTGAAAATTCCTGGAAGGATTGTTGGGAAGCTGTTCATTAAACTTACTGCTACCTGCATTTACATTGGCACTAAAAGACACACCCGGCCTGGCCTTACTGTCGGAACTATGGCTCCAGGTAACATTAACTGTTTGCGATGAAACAAAATCAGGATCCCCTTTAAAATTAGTTTTAAACCGCTGAATATTAAAACCCATATTTCCCTGGTACCGGTAACGTTTATAATAACGGGGATTTACACTTCCAGACCACCCTCCATAGGAATACAACGTTCCTCTAAAAATCACATCCCAGTTTGGACTTAAAATTTTATAATACCCCAAACCGTCCAATGCAAGCCCCATTTGATCGTTGGCTGTAAAACTGGGAGCAATCAAACCGGAATGCCTGCCTTGTGTTAACGGATAAATTCCAAATGGAAGAATAATGGGCAAGGGCACTCCTTCAAATTCCGGATGTACCGGGCCCGTAAAAGCCATTTTATCCTGAATGAATTTTATTTTGCTGCTCACAAATGCAAAATGCGGTGTGTCCAGGTTACATGTGGTAAATCTTCCTCTGAGCGCATAAAAAACATCATCATTTACTTTCTTTATTTTTTCTCCATACACATACATTTCACCCTGCTGGGTATAAGTGCCCTTGGTAAGACCCTTTTGTGTTTTCATGTTAAATACAATAGTATCACTCTCCGATTTAAATTCACCCTGCTCAAATTTTGCATTCGCTAAAACTTTTCCGGTACTGTCTTTTACATGAAAGGCTCTTACCAGGTTGGTATTTTGATTGTATTCTATCTGCGGAGCTTCCAGGTTATTATCTGCATATTTGATGGTAGATATTTTTCCGTAAAATTTAATATTATTATTAGGAATGTCAATCACCATCGAATCGTCTGCATGATAGGTTACCGGCACATCCAATGCCCCTTTGGCTATTTTAAAAGAAAAAGTATCTACCGTTGTTTTTAAAAGCGTATCATTAATATTAAATGGTATAGTATCGTTGCTGTTAATGATAATAGTATTTTGTACAGAGTTGGTTTCACTCTCAGAAATGGTATTGATCTTAACAGGCTTTTTTTTTACAGGGATAGTGTCTGCCGTTAATTGAATGTGAAAGTTGTTGGCATTGAACCCTATGCTCTTATGATAAAACGTTAATATCAGCATCATAGTAGCGCAGAGCCATATCGAAAAAATTTTTGCCTTACCTTTGTTAGTGTGGTTCATATAAACTGATAAGCAAAAATAGTTATTAAAACAAAACCATAGCGGGTTATAAATAATAATAACAAAACCTATAAAATTCTGAGTCATATGCTGAATAAAAAATCATTCTTACTATATATCATTTTTTGTATTATATCTCTAACATATATTCCATCCTTTGGCCAGGCAGCAAAAAAACTTAAGACAATTGTTGTAGATGCCGGACACGGCGGCCACGATACGGGTGCTTCCGGGCAATACGAAAACTCATTACGTTCCAAAGAAAAAGATATAACCCTTGCTATATCAAAAAAAGTAATAGCCGAATTAAAAAAACAACTACCTGAGTTAAACATTGTGGCCACCCGTACTACAGATATTTATCAGCCTGTTAACGAAAAAGCAAGAATTGCCAATGAATATAAAGGCGATTTGTTTCTCTGCATTCATGCAGATAGTGGTCCGCTTAAAACAGGGCGCAGGCAAATTGGCACCCGTACTGTAACCAAATACAAAGTAACCTATACCGGAAAGGGTAAAAAAAGAAAAAAGAAATCTACTCCTTACCAGGTAACAGAACCGGTATATGAATATTATAAACTTCCTATGAAAGCCAGTGGTACCAGCGTATATATATTTGCTGCACATAAAACAAGTGCAAAACTAAAAGCCATTATGGATGAAGTGGGCGAGTTTGAAATAGAAACCAACGAGGGGGATTCTAATTACAAACCGGTAGATTTTAGCTCCCCCGGTAATAAAACTATTGCCCAGATATATGCCAAAAGATACCAGGAAAAAAGCGATCTTTTAGCCACCATGGTAAATGATGAAGTAGAAAGAACCGGCAGAATAGCACTTGGGGTAAACCAACGACAGGTAGGTATTGCAGTGTTGCAGGCTACCAATATGCCGGCCATCTTAATTGAAACCGGGTTTATAAATAATGAAGAGGATGAACGCTATATTAACAGCGAAAAGGGCCAGCAGGAAATGGCAGAAGCTATTACAAAAGCCGTAAAAAGGTATAAAGAGCAACTGGAAAACCCAGGTAAAGCACTTTCTTCCAAATAATTAAATTGGCAGTATTTATGTAATACTCTTGCATAGGGCATTAACTTGCACACTTATTACAAAATCCGGATAAGTATGTACCGGTACATTTTAAAATAAATACAAAATAAAAAGTGAAAGTATCAAATGAAACAAAAGTAGGTGCCATTGCTGTAGTATCAGTAGCCCTGCTTATTCTTGGATTTAGTTTTCTTAAAGGGAAAAAATTAATAGGCAAAAGTACTGCTTTATATGCCGTTTATGGGAATGTACAGGGATTACAAAAATCCAATCCTGTTATAATAAATGGTATGCAGGTAGGTACTGTATTTGATATCCGTACAGATAAAAATATGAGAAGTATACTGGTAGAAATGAACATCGTAAAGGATGTTTTTATACCGGTTAATTCTATATGTATCATCAAATCAAATCCAATATCCACACCCAGCCTGGAAATAAAGCTGGGAGATGCTACTACCCATTTTAAAAATAAGGATACCATTCTCACAGAAGCCAGTGGCGGACTGTTTGATGATGTACTTAAAAACGTGGACCCTGTTTTATTTGAAGTTAAAAGGTCTATTAAGTCAATTGATACCCTTTTGGTAAATTTTAATACTATATTAGATCCTAAGGCAAAAAACAATATTGGGGCCACGCTTGAAAACCTGAATGCTGTTACTGCATCTATGATTCAGTCTACCGCATCTTTACAAATTTTGCTCAATACCCAAACCGGGGCACTTGCAAAAAGCCTCAATAATGTAAGTTCCATAACCGGAAATCTTGCTGCCACCAACGATAAAGTAACCAATGTTGTTACTAATCTTGATAAAACAACTAGTAAAATTGCAGCCCTGGAATTTGACAAAACCATGAATACGCTGAACGCTACCCTTGCAGATTTACAAGCCATTGTTGGAAAAATGAACAGTACAAGCGGCACCCTGGGAAAACTCATGAATGATCCGGTAATGTATAATAACCTTGCATCTACCGGTAATAAACTCAACCTGTTGCTCGATGATATCCGCATCAATCCTAAACGATATGTAAACATATCTGTGTTTGGTAAAAAACAAAAAGGCAGTGCGCTGATGGTTCCTTTGCCGGATACATTAAATGCTCCTTATTACATAGAAAAAGTAAATTAACCGGGTAATGGTATTGATAACATCCATTTGAGCAATACTATTTTCAGCAAATGATAATAAAAAAACATTCCTACTTTTTTAGAATAATCCTGTTTACTGCAGGATTATTTTTTATGCTTTGCAGCAATGCCCAAATTACCCCCTTACCCATACCCCCATCAGCAGTATCAACTTCTGATACTACGAGAGAAATTGAAATCATATGGGCCGAAAATATGCGCACCATTACCATGTCGGATGGTACAGAATTACAAACCCTTGCAGGCAATGCGGCAGTTAAACAGGGCAATACCAAATTAAACGGCGACAGTATAGTACTTAACTCACGCACAGGCATAGCCGAAGTTTTTGGAAATGTGCATATCAATGATGCAGATACCGTAAACACCTATTCCAGTTACCTTAAATACCTGGGAAAAGAACGGATTGCCTTCCTTAAAAAAAATGTAAAACTCACCGATGGCAGGGCTACCCTGCTCACCGATGACCTGGAATACAATCTTGCTACCGGCATTGCTACTTATAAAGACGGCGGTAAAGTGGTAAATGGCAAAACCATTCTTACCAGCAGCGATGCTGTGTATTACTCTGATACCAAAGATGTGTACTTTAAAAAATACGTGCACCTTACAGATCCTCAATATGATATTGTGGCAGACAGCCTAATGTACAATACTCAGTTTAAAACGGCTACTTTTATTTCTCCTACCAGGATCAAAACAAAAGAAGGCGGAATTATCAATACAAGGTCTGGCACCTATAACCTTGAAACAAGAGATGCCATTTTTTACGATCGCACAGGCTACAGCGATAGTACACGATCCTTAGTGGGTGATAAAATTGCTTATGATGAAAAAGTAGGGTTATTGCAGGTTGAAGGTAACGGCAAACTGGTAGATAGTGTAAACAATGTGACCGTGATAGGCGGACAGATTTTGCTGGATAAAACAAAAAACTCTTTTTTGGCTACCCGCAAGCCCGTGATGATTTTATACCGTGGCAATGATAGTACTTACATTGCAGCAGATACGCTTTTTTCGGGCATTAGAAAATATGATACTGCTAAAAATGCTACTGTTATCAGCAATGATACCATAAATAAAGTGATGGCTGTAAATATTTCAACATCTAAAAACGCAGACAGCATCCGTTATTTTATTGCTTTTAATCAGGTAAAAATTTTTAATGATTCGCTGCAGGCATTATGCGACAGCTTGTATTATTCTACAGAAGATTCTGTTTTTAGAATGTTCAGGGATCCTGTTTTCTGGAACGATAAAACACAGGTAAGCGGAGATACGATTTACCTTTTTACCAAAAACCAAAAAGCAGAACGACTTTATGTTTTTAACAATGGCATGGTGGTGAATCAGTCAAATGACCAATTGTATAACCAGATGGCCGGCCGCACATTAAACGGTTATTTTACTGATGGAAATATTGATTATATAAGGGTAAAAGGCTCCCCTGCCGAAAGCATCTTTTATCCACTGGACGAAGACAGTGCATATGTTGGCATGAACCGCAGCAGTGCTGATGTAATAGATATTTATTTTGTAAATAAAGAACTTAATAAAGTAAAATATATTAATGATGTAAACGGAACACTTTTTCCAATAAAACAAATACCTGCCGGAGAAGATCGCTTAAAAGGATTTGAATGGATGGATAAAAGAAGGCCGAAGAATAAGTTGGAATTGTTTGAATAAGAAAGGTCAAAAGTGAAAGGTGAAAAGTGAAAGGTGAAAGGTGAAAACTTGCCAAAACTCTGCCTACCGGCCAGGCTTTAGGGGTTTGTGTGTTGGATTGTGGTTGGGGAAACCTTGTCTGCCGTCAGGCAGGCTTATAGTGTTTTAGTAATGTAGTTGCCTAAAGGTGAAAGGTGAAAGGTGAAAAGTGAAAGGTGAAAGGTGAAAGTTGAAAGGTGAAAGGTGAAAGGTGAATTAAAGGATGAGCCAAATTATTAAATGTCTTAACTTCTTTGATGAAAAAAACTGCTTTTTTATTTTCCTGTTTTGCACTCTGCGTTTTAAACGTTTTTTCGCAGGCTGATATCTTTAGCGGTACCTGGGTAATGCAAAGCAACACTGATGAAAACAATCCTTCTTTTTATATTGAATTGCAAATTGCAGAACCCGAACAACAAACTTTATACCCTGCACAGCTTAATATTCGTTACGAAAATTTTAATGCAGTGTACCAGGTATTGCTGGTAAAAAAAAATAATTCGCAACTGGTTATTGGCAGAAATAAATATGCAGTAAAAGAAGAACCTTTCAGCATTGGAACATGGACCATTTTATTAAATGGAACTTTTGATTACAATAAAAATACAGCAGGCAAACCGGTTTTAAGTGCCAGCAGGATAGCTTCCAAACGTTACGGTATTCCACTTCCCGCCATCCTGAGTTATGAAGAAACCTACAGGCCTGCAGTAATGAGCATCAGCAATTTTTTAAAAGAGGCACCCATTCATTTAAAAAAGATAAACCAGCAGCCATGGCGCAGTGCCGATGCAAATAAATTACTGCACAGTTATAATGCTCCGGGTTATTTTGGTTTAATAGATACCATTTATACAAAAACAGCTAATGCCGTAATCAATTTTTCGGAAAACAATAAAGCCGATAATGATACCATATCTGTAATGCTGAATGGCAGGATGATCATTGATAAAATGGATATCAATCAACGGGGTAGTTTGCAGGAAATAAAACTGGATACCGGCGTAAATATCCTTTGTTTTTTTGCAGATAATTATGGCCGGGTACCTCCCAATACGGCCAAACTAAATTTACTTTTTCCCGAAAAAAAATTCACACTTGATTTTACGGTTAAAGAAAATATGTCTGCAAATTTTATTGTGGCCAAAATTTATTTTAACCCCGATCAAAAACAACAAATTCCTGCAGATGTAATAGCCAGGAAAACCATTACTGAAAAAATAAAACAAAGAAACACAAAACTTATAGACAGTATTAAAGCAGAAGCAGCAGAAATTACATTGGCCATTTGGGATGATGCTATAGAAGATGGTGATAGCATTTCTTTGCAAATAAATGATGAAATCTTTATGCCCGGCATAGCCGTAAAAAAGAAACCACAGTTTATAAAAGTGAAATTATTTCCAGGAGAAAACAAGATCATTTTTATAGCAGATAATCTTGGCAGCATTGCTCCCAACACATCTATACTGGAAATCATTGATGGCAAACGAAGAAAAGCTTATATGATTGATACCAACCTTGGACAAAACAATGCCATTAAAATAATTTATGAATTTAAACCAACGGGGGCCTTATGATGTTTGATGTGTGACTTATGATATATGATTTATGATGTATGATGTTTGATGTATGATTTTTGATGTATGATTTATGATTTATGATATATAATTTAGGATATTTGATATTTGATATTTGATATATGCCATTTATTTCGAAGTCCTCAAACCCTGTGAACTCTTGAATTTTGAACCTTTGAACTTTGAACTCTTGAACTTTGAACCTTTGAACTTTGAACCTTTGAACATTGAACTTTGAACGTTAAACCTTAAACCTTCCCCACAAAAAACTTCACCAGCAAAAGCCCGGCAAAAAAACCACCAATATGGGCCGCATATGCAATACCGCCCGATCCATCCACACCTATACTTCCCCATCCACTCATCAATTGTAAACCTATCCAAAGCCCCAGGGTGATAAATGCCGGCACTTTAATAAATAATGCAATCACAAAAACCCTTACCTCGTTTTTAGGAAACAGCAAAAGATATCCGCCCAACACACCAGAGATAGCACCAGATGCTCCAAGGCTGGGTATGAATAAATCTTTACCCAAAATTTGAGAAGCAAACACATGGCATAAAGTAGCTATTAAACCGGTAAGCAGGTAAAAGCCGAGGTATTTCAAATGCCCCATCCTGTTTTCCAGGTTATCTCCAAATACCCACAGGTATAACATATTTCCTCCCAGGTGCGCCAGGCTGCCATGCATGAACATAGCAGTAATAATAGTAAGATGCACAGGGATGGGGGTTATTCCCATCCGCCCTTCAAAAACTACATCAGTTCCCGTTAATATTTCTTCAGGTATCGTTGAAAAACTCATCAGAAATGCATGATTGGTTCCAAATTGCTGGTAATAAACAAATACAAGAATATTAAGAATGATGAGTATATAATTTACAAATGGAGTTCTAATGCGGTCAGTATTATTATCGCTGATAGGGATCATGATGGCTGATTTATTGAAAGGTAAGAAGAAAATCTGTTTTAAATTTTAGTCTCAGTGCTGAATGTTTAAAAAGCTTGCCAGAACTATCTGCTATTGAATTTCATCGAACTGTAATCCTTAAATTTTACTTATTCTGGCATTAACTTTCTAATACTTAGAACTTTGAGGTGCTTAACCTTGCACTTTGCCCCTTTTACCCTATTTTTGCCCACCAAAAAATTAGAACAACTATTATATGGAAAATTTGATTTACGTAGTTCCGGCAATGGGTATTGTTGGCCTTTTGTACACTTTTGTAAAGTTCATATGGGTATCAAAACAGGATGCTGGAAATGCTCGTATGAAAGAAATAAGCACTTATATAGCAGAAGGTGCAATGGCTTTCTTAAAAGCTGAATATAAAGTGTTGGCCTATTTTGTAATCATCGGTGCTTTATTGCTCGGTATGATGGGCTATAGTAATAGCAGCAGTCATTGGAGTATTGCTGTGGCATTTGTAATAGGTGCATTTCTTAGTGCATTGGCTGGTTTCATTGGTATGAAAGTGGCAACCAAAGCCAATGTGCGCACAGCACAGGCTGCAAGAACCAGTTTATCCAAAGCACTAAAAGTTTCTTTTACAGGTGGAAGCGTAATGGGAATGGGTGTTGCTGGCCTGGCTGTATTGGGTCTGGGTGGTTTGTTTATTATCTTAAAACAAATATTTGCTCCAGGTGCTGCAGTAGACAGCCTGGAAATGGAGCGTACTATAGAAATATTAACCGGCTTTTCGCTGGGTGCAGAATCCATTGCATTATTTGCCCGTGTAGGTGGTGGTATTTATACCAAAGCTGCTGACGTTGGTGCTGATCTGGTAGGCAAAGTAGAAGCTGGTATCCCTGAAGATGATCCCCGAAACCCTGCTACCATTGCAGATAATGTGGGAGATAACGTAGGTGATGTGGCTGGTATGGGTGCCGATTTGTTCGGTTCTTATGTAGCCACCGTTTTAGCTACCATGGTTTTGGGTAGAGAAACCAACGCCTTGACAGATAGTTTTGGCGGTATGAGTCCTATCCTGCTGCCAATGCTAATTGCAGCCATGGGTATTATCTTTTCTATCATCGGAACTTTTTTTGTTAGCATCAGCGAAACGGCAGGTTTAAGTACACATAAAGTTCAGAGCGCATTAAACATGGGTAACTGGGGTTCGATGGTACTTACAGCTATTGGCTGTTATTTTCTGGTAGACTTTTTATTACCCGAAAATATGACTCTTCGTGGTCATGACTTTACAAAGATGGGCGTTTTTGGCGCTATCATGGTTGGTTTATTGGTGGGTGCTTTAATGAGTATTATTACTGAATACTATACTGCCATGGGCAAACGCCCGGTAATGAGTATTATCCGTCAATCAGCTACAGGCCACGCTACCAACATTATTGGTGGTTTGGCAGTAGGAATGGAAAGTACATTACTTCCTATCCTTGTATTGGCTGCTGGTATTTATGGTTCTTATGAATGTGCTGGTTTATACGGCGTGGCTATTGCAGCCGCAGGTATGATGGCCACTACTGCAATGCAATTGGCGATAGATGCTTTTGGCCCTATTGCCGATAATGCTGGAGGTATTGCCGAAATGAGTGAATTGCCTGCAGACGTTCGTGAAAAAACAGATATCCTTGATGCCGTTGGTAACACTACCGCCGCAAGTGGTAAAGGTTTTGCCATTGCATCTGCTGCATTAACAGCTCTGGCATTATTTGCCGCTTTTGTAGGCATTGCAAAAATTGATGGTATTGATATTTATAATGCCGATGTATTAGCTGGTTTGTTTGTGGGTGGCATGATTCCATTTATATTTTCTTCACTGGCCATAAGGGCTGTGGGTGAAGCCGCCATGGCAATGGTAGAAGAGGTTCGCCGCCAGTTTCACAGCATACCAGGTATTATGGAAGGTACAGGTAAACCTGAATATGATAAATGTGTAGCTATTTCTACAGAAGCATCTTTGAAAAAAATGATGTTGCCAGGTGCAATTGCACTTATCTCGCCATTGATTGTTGGATTTGTATTTGGCCCTGAAGTACTGGGTGGTTTTCTTGCAGGAGCTACTGTTACCGGTGTATTGTTGGGAATGTTTCAGAACAATGCCGGTGGTGCATGGGATAATGCAAAAAAATCTTTTGAAAAAGGGGTTGATATCAATGGTGAGATGTTCTATAAAAAATCTGAACCGCACAAAGCATCTGTTACTGGCGATACCGTAGGTGATCCGTTTAAAGATACTTCAGGCCCATCCATGAATATTTTAATCAAGTTGATGAGTATCGTTTCATTGGTAATTGCTCCTACCCTTGCCAAAATTCATCATGATAAAATTGAAATAAGAAGAAAGGCTAAGATTGAAACGCTGCAAATGATGACGACAAATTCTTCTAATACACATGTTATAGAAATCGCCAAATAATAAATTAAACTGTGTATTGGATGTCAGTATTCAATCCCTAAATGATAAGTGTCCCCGCTGAAATTTCAGCGGGGATTTTTAATAGGTAAAAGTGGATCCTTTTCAACCGGATTTATAAAACTTGATAAACGGTTAACACGTTTACGAAATTATTCCTACTTTAGCATACGAAACATATCGTACTATGGATAAAAATAAGATCATGAAACCCACCGAAGGGGAACTGGAAATTCTGGGCATTCTGTGGAACAATGGTACTGCTACAGTCAGAACCGTGCATGAAGAAATCTGTAAAAGCAAGGAAGCGGGCTATACTACCACACTTAAACTCATGCAGATCATGTTTGAAAAAGGCCTTGTTACAAGAGACAGCAGCAGCAAAACACATATATATCAACCTGCGGTAACAAAGGAAAAAACCCAGAAACAGTTTGTAAATAAAATGATTAAAAGTTTGTTTGCCGGATCAAGTGCCGACCTGGTAATGCATGCACTGGGTGGCAATAATGCCAGTAATGATGAACTGGAAAAGATTCAAACACTCATCAACGAATTAAAAGCTAAAAAATAATCAGCTGTTTATGGAGCAGTTTTCTTTCTATTTTATTAATACCATGATGCACAGCATTTGGCAATCAGCATTGCTGTTGCTTTTTTATGTTGTTATCATTACTGTAAATACCAGGCCTTCTCCCCTGTTTAAAAGAAATGTTTTATATAGTCTAACAGTCAATCAATTTATACTTAGTTTTTTTACATTCATCGTTATTGCCAGCCGGTCTTCCATGAGTTTTATGGAAGAATTTTCTTTATCGGTTATCCAGTCCATTCAAGACTCATGGTTACAAAACAACGCCCTTGTTTTATTTAGTATATATTCTTTTGTGGTCCTTTATCGCCTGGGCAATTCATTTTTCCCCTGGAATCATTTTAAATCCAATTATTCAAAATCACTCATCAAACCTTCTATAGATATACGCCTGTTTACACAAACAAAAGCTTACCAATTTGGCATTGCAAAAAAGGTTGTTATCTGGTGCAGTCATAACATTAGTACACCTATGACTTTTGGTTATTTTAAACCGGTTATTCTGTTACCGGTTGCATTGGTAAACCGGTTAAGTATGCAACAAACAGAAGCACTTATCATTCATGAACTCACCCATATCCGGCAGCATGATTATTTATTTAACTGGTTATTGGTAATTGCTGAATCTTTGTATTTCTTGAATCCATTCCTGCATATCATTGCCCAAAAAATTAAAACTGAAAGAGAAAAAAACTGCGATGTACAGGTATTGCAATTTAATTATGGCGAAGTGCTGTATGCTGAAACCCTTTTAAAAACTGCGCAATACCAGCAGCAACAACTAAGCCTGCAGATAGCAGCAGTTAAAAACAATAAACAGCTATTACAACGGATACATTTTTTTTCTGACAGTAAGAATCTTGATTTTAAACAAAACAGCCGAATGTTTTCTATTATTGGTTACGGGGCGGTACTATTTATTAATGTACTACTGGCGGCAATATTTTTTCAAAAAGAAAGTAACAAGACAGTTGCATTTACTCCTCTATCTGCTTCAAAACAATTGAATGCAGGGAACAACGATTTAAATAAGCAAATCACTACCGAGGCCATTCAAATAGAAAAAACAACGGCTTTAGTTGACAGGGCTCAACTTACAAAAAAAACTACTGCGCAAAAAGAGAAAATCAACCAAAAGAAATTAAATAGTTTACCAGTATTTTCTATTCAGAATGAAACTGATTATTATGCCCTCCCCGTTTCAAAAACTGAAACAATTATTGAAGGAAAGGAGATTATCATTAATGATGAAAGTTCTGAAGGTGTAAAAATAACGGCTGCATACAATGCCCTGCTCATAGATGGTGTGTGGACGTTACAACCACTTTGGATGATGAGTGAAACCAAACCTTTATTATCATCTGATAGTTTAAAGGTTTCCTCCAAAGATTCGGTTATTAAAATTTTTCATGTGGTTCAATAAAGAAATTACCACACATTTCTCGGGCACATATCTCCGTATTTATTGCCTATAATAAACCCAATCAAAATTTCATGTGTATTATTGGTATAAGCCCTTAAGCGGCTGGTGGTAGCTACTTCGTAAGCATAACTAACATTAAAGCTGTT
>JBBRFX010000031.1:0-27244 GCA_038241275.1 Chitinophagales bacterium | reverse complement strand
GATTGGCTTTATGAATGATTTTGCATTTTATTTTGATTTAGGCTGGAAACATATCATAAGTGCAGATGCGCTGGATCACCAGCTTTTTATATTAGCATTATCCGCCATTTTTCTTTTAGAAAACTGGAAGGCCGTTTTAATATTAGTTACTGCTTTTACCATTGGCCACTCCCTCACTCTTGTATTAAGTGTGTATGACATTATCAGGGTAAGCAGCAACTGGGTAGAGTTTTTAATTCCGCTTACGATTGTGATAACCGCCATATTAAATTTTACCCTTAAAGATTTTTCATCAAAATCATTAAGGATAAATTATTTCCTTGCATTGGCTTTTGGATTAATACATGGTTTAGGGTTTGCCAATTCCATTCGTTTTATGTTGGCAAAAAACCAGTTGATAGCACTGCCCCTTTTTAGTTTTAATGCAGGACTGGAAGCAGGGCAAATAGCAGTAGTGGCAATTATTCTTTTGATAAGCTGGCTGCTGGTAATCAAAGCAGGGCTGCCACGTAAATGGTGGGTTTGGGGATTATCGGGTATTGCTGTTCTTATATCGGCCAATATTTGTATTCACAGATGGCCGCTTTAAAATAAATTTTTTCAAATTTCAACCGTTTAATATCAATCAAATTTAAAAGATGAAACCACTATTTTCCTTTCTTTTTTTGTTTTTAGTAACTGTGTGCAGCCATGCACAGGATATAAAAAACAACCCGGGCAGTAACCATGGTAACCGTTTTGAACAGTTGGGTACTATTTTGCCTACTCCCAATGAGTACCGCACAGCCAGTGGTGCTCCCGGTGGCAAGTATTGGCAGCAACGTTGTGATTACGATATCGTATGCGAACTGGATGAACCTAACAGAAAATTGACAGGAAAGGAAACGCTTACCTATTTCAACAATTCGCCGGACATCCTTACCTATTTATGGTTGCAGTTAGACGAAAACCAACACAGCCCGGTAAATAACTCAGGTTTCCAGAGTAGTAATACCATGATAAAAAGCTTATCTGAAGCAGACCTGGATAGAGTGAGTGGCAAAAAAGACAAAGAATACGGGCACAATATTACCAAAGTAACCAATGCTTTGGGAACTGCATTAAAATATACCATCAATAAAACGATGATGAGGGTAGAATTACCCACAGCATTAAAGCCCGGTCAAACCTTTGTTTTTAAAATTGATTGGAATTACTATCTCAGCGATCGTATGAAAAATGGTGGTCGTGGAGGATTTGAATATTTTCCTGAAGATGGCAATGATATTTTTACCATCACACAGTGGTTTCCCCGCTTATGTGTATACAGTGATTTCCAGGGATGGCAAAACCACCAGTTTACTGGTTCAGGTGAATTTGCATTGGTTTTCGGAAATTATAAAGTGGCTATGACAGTTCCATCCGATCATGTGGTAATGTCTACAGGCATGGGACAAAACTTTCAGCAGGTATTAACTGCTAAAGAAATGGCACGCTGGCAGCAGGCTCAAACGGCTAAAGATGTAATTGAAATTGTAACACTGGAGGAAGCTAAAGCAAAAGAAAAACAAAAATCTACCAAAAAGAAAACATGGATTTTTAAAGCAGATATGGTGCGTGACTTTGCCTGGGGCAGCAGCCGCAAATTTGTATGGGATGCAATGCCCATAACGGTTGAAGGCAAAAAAGTAATGTGCATGAGTGGTTATGGCAAAGAAGCGTATAACCTTTACCGCAGGTATAGTACCAAGGCTGTAGCACACACCATCAAAACTTATTCAAAATTTACCATCCCCTATCCCTATCCTGTAGCACAAAGCCTGGAAGCAGCTAACGGTATGGAATACCCGATGATATGCTTCAACTTTGGCCGTTGCGAAAAGGATGGCACTTACAGCGAAGGAACCAAAAACGGAATGCTGGGTGTGGTGATACATGAAGTAGGCCACAACTTTTTTCCCATGATTATCAACAGCGATGAAAGACAATGGACATGGATGGATGAAGGCCTGAACTCTTTTGTAGAATACCTGAGCGAAGAATTATGGGATAATAAATTTCCGGTGAGCAAAGGACCTGCTTATAAGATTGTAGATTATATGAAAATGCCAAAGGATCAACTGGAACCTATAATGACGAACAGTGAAAACATTATAATGTTTGGCCCCAATGCCTACAGCAAACCTGCTACAGGATTAAACATCCTGAGAGAAACTATTATGGGCCGTGAATTATTTGATTATGCTTTTAAAGAATACGCACGCCGGTGGGCTTTTAAACATCCCACACCCGCTGATCTTTTTCGCACAATGGAAGATGCCAGTGCAATAGATCTTGACTGGTTTTGGCGTGGTTGGTTTTATGGCACAGAAGCATGTGACATTTCTTTGGATACTGTAAAGTGGGCCAACCTAAGCACAGAGTCGGCACCGGCACGCACAGGTAGCGGTAATGCATTTACCGTACCTGTAGCCAGGCCAATACTAAATAGTTTTGAAGACATTTCTAAAATAAGAAATAAGGAAGATAAAAGCATACAGTTTGCAACAGATGCAGATACCAGCCTTAGAGATTTTTACTGGAGATATGACAGGGGTTTGGCAAAAATGGATGAAACGCCTCATAGCATTACTCCTTCTGCTGGCAATACCGATTCGCTTACAGCAACGCAGAAAATCAGTTTAGCAGGCAATAAAAATATGTATGAGCTTAGCTTTAGCAATAAAGGTGGTTTGGTTATGCCTATCATTATAGAGTGGACCTATAAAGATGGAACCAAAGAAGTAGATAGAATTGATGCACAGGTGTGGCGCAAGAATGAAAACAAAGTGATTAAGACATTTATGAAAGATAAGGAAGTGGCATCCATCAAACTAGACCCGATGAGAGAAACTGCAGACATTAATGAAAAGAATAATTTATGGAACATAGATGCAGAGCCATCTAAATTCCAGTTGTTTAAAGCAAGAGAATCGGGTGGAAGAAGAAATCCTCCTGCCGGCGGAGTAAATCCAATGCAAAAAGAGATTAAATAATTGGTACTATATTTTATAAAAATAGCTGCTCAGAAATGAGCAGCTTTTTTTATTGAAGTTTAAATTTAAAAAGATAACATATACATTTTCTCCCCACTTTAAAATCCATTCTTTTAATTTTGACAAGTGCTATTTAAAAATTTTAAAAGCTTATTGCCATTAAAATCTGTTCTTGCAGTAGGTTTTTTATTTGCCGCATCCAGCCTGCTTTTTGGAACCTGGGTGGCAGCCATACCATCCATTAAAGAAAGATTTTCTTTTACGGATGGCAGCCTGGGGCTAACGCTTTTACTTTCTCCTTTAGGTGCTATAACAGGCGTTTTTATTTCCACCAAAGTATTCAGCAAAATACCCGTGGGCAAATGGATGTTTACCGGTTACCTTATTCTTTGTGTAATTATGATTCTTCAGATCAATTCTGTTAACCGGCTGATGTTGTGGATTTGCCTGTATAGTTTTGGTTTGATTAGTTTTTTAAATGGAGTATCTACCAATGCCACGATAAGCCTGATGGAAAAAAAATACGATCGCTTACTCATGAGCAGTTGCCACGCACTATATAGCCTGGGCGGCGCTATAAGTGCGGGCCTTGCCGCATTGATGGTAGCTTTTGATATTGCCCGTGGCTGGCAGATCGTGCTGGTAGTATTCATTATTGTTGCTGTTATATTTAGCACCCGGCATTACCTGTTGGCAAACCTTGATATTATTCATTCTGGCTCAGGAATAAAACTGCCATCGCTTAGTGTGTTGGGCATTTCATTTATCTGCATGATCCTTTTTATGGCAGAAGGTTGTGTGGCAGACTGGAGTGGTATTTATTTTAAAGAAGTTTTACACGCTCCCAAAATTTTTATTAGCCTTGGATATGGAAGCTTTGCTGTGGCCATGACAATTGGCAGACTAAACGGCGATTATATTGTTTCTAAAACGGGCAACAAAAAAGCGGTGATATGGGGTTGTTTAATGGCATCTGCAGGTTTTGTATTGGTAGTGTTTACACCTGTAATTGCGCTTGCACTACTGGGTTATATTATTATTGGTTTTGGATGCTCCTGCATCGTACCTGTTTTGTTCAGGGCTTCTGCCAATATCCCGGGGCTTAGCAAAGTGGAAGGGTTTGCCATGGTAACAACCGGTGGTTTAATCGGGTTTCTTGCCGGCCCCTCTGTAATAGGTTTTATATCAGAAAAGCTGGGCCTTTCTGCCGGCTTATCCCTGATGATTGTGATGACATTACTTGCAGCAGTAGCTGCATGGAAAAATCAATTTATAACAGGTAAGCACATTAAAATAGCTAGCGAAAATTTTGATGAACAACTGTATTGAATGGATGAACGCAATTTAAATAAAAAATTAAAATTACAACCCTGTTCGCCCATCACGGATGGCTCCTTTTTTCCCTTTATTTTTTAATTCCCATTCAATCATTTCAGCCGTTTTTTCGGGTTTCTTCTTTACGGTGCTTGTAGCAACCGATGGAGTAGTATTTCCGGGTTTAAGCAGGTTATTACGCTCCCATTGCTCTGTTCTTAACAATGCGCCATTCGAAGGATCATAGTATCTCCATTCTCCCTGCTTTACACTATACTGTTCTGCTTTTACAATTCTAAACTCTACAATTTCATTGCTGCCCGTTCCATAGATAGGGATAGTATCATAAGGTGAGTCCGGATCATACCCTTTCCAGTTTTCATCTCTAAGCGGTTCGCCTAAAAAAGTAAAATATTGCTGCACCCCGTGTTTGCCTCCTTTTTTAAAATTTTCCACTGCAAGCAAATCACCGTCTATTGTGTACCTGCGCCACACACCTTCTTTTAATCCTTTTGCAAAAATCCCTTCTTCTTCATAACCGGGCTCGCCCCTTAATTCAGCCACTTTTATCACCCACTTACCTTCCTTTAATCCATCTTTGGCAATAGCATTTATGGTATCTCCATCTGCATTAATCTTAAATTCTTTGTATTGGGCCGATCCGTTTCCAATAAAGAAAAACAGACCGATTGCTATCCCCAACAATTTATGTATTTTTAAATGTTTCATTTTTAAACCTGATTTATTAACCAATATAGATACAACTGCTAATGATCAAAAATATTGTATTCAAATTTACCCTTTTACTTCTTTGTATAAATGTTAATTATGCTTTTGCACAGGTAAAACCCTCTCCTGCTGCAGAAAGAATCGCCGGTATAGAACAAAGGAAAATGCTCAATGAAAGTTCTCCATTGAAGGATATTAAATTTCGTAATATAGGCCCTTCCAATATGAGCGGCAGGGTGGTAGATGTAGAGGTAAACCCTGCCAATCCTACAGAGTTTTATGTTGCCTATGCCAGTGGCGGCCTGTGGCATACAACTAACAATGGCCAAAGCCTGGTGCCCATTTTTGAAAAAGAAGCTACGTATAGCATTGGTGATATTGCAGTAAACTGGGTAAGCAGAACTATTTGGGTGGGCACGGGCGAAAGCAACAGCAGCCGCAGTTCTTACTCTGGTAATGGTATTTACAAAAGCAGTGATAATGGAAAGAACTGGCAATACCTGGGTCTACCCGAAAGTCATCATATTGGTAAAATTATTTTACACCCCACTAATAACAATATTGCATGGGTGGCTGCTGTTGGTCATTTATATTCTGCCAATAAAGAAAGGGGTGTTTATAAAACTTCCGATGGAGGTAAAAGCTGGAAACACAGTTTATTTATTGATGATAATACAGGCGTAATAGAAATGGATATCAATCCAAAAAATTCTGATGAACTCTATGCCTGTGCATGGTACCGCACCCGCAGAGCATGGAATTTTGAAGAAGGAGGAAAAACTTCTGGTGTGTATAAAAGTAAAGATGGTGGCAATACCTGGAATTTAATTTCTACCCCTGCATCTGGTTTTGCTGTTGGTGAAAAAATTGGCAGAATTGGAATAGCAGTGCATGCTGCCAACCCCAATATTATTTATGCTGTGGTAGACAATCAAAACAACCGCCCCGATACTGCACAAAAAAAACAGGATACCAGTTATGTTTTAAAAGATTTCAAAGGCATCAGCAAAGAAAATTTTTTATTGCTGGATGATAAAAAATTGGACAGCTTTTTATCAGATAACAGGTTTGCAGAAAAATATACCACAGCTACAGTGAAAAATATGGTAAGAAAAGATTCCATAAAACCAACTGCTATTTTTGATTACCTTTTTGATGCCAATACAGCTTTGTTTGAAACACCAATTATTGGTTGCGAAGTTTACCGCAGCGGTGACGCAGGAATCACCTGGAAAAAAGTAAACAGCAAGGGCTTGGAATTATACAACACTTACGGTTATTATTTTGGAAAACTTACCGTGGCAGCGGATGATGAGAATAAACTGGTGATCATGGGATTTGACTTAGAAGTGAGCACAGATGGCGGTAAAACATTTAAGGCAAAAGATAAAATTGCTACCCATGCCGACTGGCATTCCTGCTGGATAAATCCAACAAATAATAACCATTGGATTGCCGGGAACGATGGTGGCGTAAATGTTACTTACGATAATGGCGATCATTGGTTTAAAGCCAATACGCCTGCAGTAGGCCAGTTCTATAATATTACTACAGATAATGCAAAACCTTACAATGTATATGGTGGCCTGCAGGACAATGGTGTTTGGTATGGTTCTTCCACTACAAAGGATTCTGACCAATGGAATTATGAAAATGCTTACCCATGGAAAAGAATGGGTGGAGGTGATGGCATGCAGGTGCAGGTAGATACAAGAGATAATAAAACATTGTACAGCGGATCGCAGTTTGGTTTTTACAGCCGCAGAAGCACCGATGGCGGAAGAGGAATTTCAATTCACCCAATGCATGATTTGGGTACCGAAGCATTTCGCTATAACTGGCAAACACCTATCCTGCTTAGCAAATTCAATCCCGATATTTTGTATTATGGAAGCAATCGTTTTCACCGCAGTATGAATAAAGCAGAAACGATGGAAACCCTTACCGGAGATTTAACCAATGGTAAAAAAGAAGGTGATATTCCTTTTGGTACTTCTACAACCATCAGCGAATCGCCCTTAAAATTCGGCTTAATTTATATTGGTACAGATGATGGCAATATACAGGTAAGTAAAGATGGCGGTTATACCTTTGCGTTAGTAAGCAAAAAATTGCCACAGGGTTTATATGTGAGCAGGGTTAGGGCATCTCAATACAAACTATCCAGGGTATATGCAACCCTGAATGGTTATCGCAATGATCATTTTGCAGCATATGTATATGTGAGCGAAGACTATGGTGAAACATGGACAGCCATTGGAAAAAACCTGCCTGCAGAACCGGTAAATGTAATTATAGAAGACCCAAAGCAGGAAGATATCCTATACCTTGGAACCGACCATGGTTTGTATACTTCTTTTAACAAGGGACAAAGTTTTATGAGCATGAATCATCATTTACCCAATGTACCTGTGCATGACCTTGTGATACAGGTTAGAGAAAATGAACTGGTGGTAGGTACCCATGGAAGAAGTATTTTTATTACAAAACTGGATGATGTACAAAAAATATATGCAGACAAAAAAATAATAATAACTAAATAAAAGGATTTTGCTCTTTATAACTTTGCGGAGTAAAAAAGATTTTAAATATAACCAATGAAAGATTTTAAGAATTATTATATAATCGGCGCCAGCCCCGAAGAAGTATATATAGCTTTAACCAACCCGGCTACGCTGCAACTGTGGACCGGCGATCCGGCTACGATGAGTACAGAACCCGGCAGCGAATTTTCATTATGGGAAGGAAGCATCGAAGGAAAAAATATTGCTTTTGAAACCGGAAAAAAAATTGTGCAGCAATGGTATTTTGGAGAACAGGAAGAAGCATCAATTGTTACGTTGTTACTTCATCCACACAAACAAGGTACTTCTGCAGAGCTAAGGCATACTAATATACCTGATGAAGCCTACCAGGAAATAGTAGAAGGCTGGAACGATGTTTACTTTGCAAGCCTCATTAATTTTTACGAAGATTAGGTGGATGGCTGAGCGGGCATCTGCATCCTTGCAATAATTATTTTCAATCAAGAAAAATATTTAACCATCAAAAAGCCCCTTTTATTATGTAAAAGGGGCTTAAATATTTTATTATAAGAGGTTATTTATTTCACTTCAAAATGCAGCAGGCTTTGTTCTTCCAAAAAAGCCTCCAGTTCATCTCCCACCACACACTCACCTACGCCGGCAGGAGTACCTGTGAAAATAATATCCCCAATATTTAAAGAAAAATAATTGGAGATGTTGGCAATGATGGCATCAAAACTAAAAATCATTTGTCCGGAATTTCCTTTTTGAACCAGCTCCTTATTTTTTAATAATTTAAAATTGATATTTTTTTTATTGAATTCGGGAGTAATATCTATAAATTTCCCCACGGCTGCAGAGTTATCAAATGCTTTCGATTTTTCCCATGGAAGCCCTTTTGCCTTGGCCTCATTCTGTAAATCTCTTGCGGTAAAATCAATGCCTACGGTAATACCGTTGTAATAATTGGAAGCATGCCTTTCCTGAATGTATTTGCCATTTTTGCAAACACGAAGTACTAATTCGCATTCGTAATGGAGTTCATTAGTAAATTCAGGATAATAAAATGGGGTATGGGACTGTAGTAGTGCACTTTTGGGTTTCATGAAAATTACGGGTTCCTCAGGTACCTCATGCCCCAGTTCCTTTGCATGCTCAGCATAATTTCGTCCAATACATATTATCTTCATTATAAGCCAGTTTTAAGATGGGTGTAGGGTTTTGAAGTACGAAAATAAAGAAAAACAAATTATAAAAAGAATATACGCAGTTTTTATTCCGGGAGGTTTATATTAATGTTATTCATCATGCTCATTGTTTTATCCAATCCAATGGCAGCAAAACTTTCAATAACCTCTACACTTTTGTCTATTTTAAAATTTACCAGGGGAATTTCTTCTTTTTTCCATTTACTAAGCACAAAATCTGCCTGCATGCCTTTTGGATATTGATTACCTATACCAAACCTGAGTTTGGGATAACCATCGGTACCCAAAACATTCTGAATGTCTTTAAGTCCGTTATGTCCCGCAGGGCTGCCGGCTCCACGAAGCCTTAATTTCTCCAGCGGCAGTGCAAGATCATCTACAATGGTGAGGGTATTTTCTAAAGGAACTTTTGTTTTATCCAACCAATACTTAAAGGCACGGCCACTCAAATTCATAAAAGTAGTGGGGCAAATGCATATAAAAGTTTTTCCTTTCCACTTTACTTCGGCCATATAAGCCAGCCTTTCTACATTAAAACTACCGCCATGTTTGGTTACAAATGCATGCACTACATCAAAGCCAATGTTATGCCTTGTGCCGGCATATTCATTTCCAATATTTCCCAGACCGACGATTAAAAATTTGGACATAATGAGGTTGAGAAGGTGAAAGGAGAAAGGTGAAAGGAGAAAGGTGAAAGGTGAAAGGTGAAAGGTGAAAGGTCAAAGGTGAAAGGTCAAAGGTGAAAGGTCAAAGGTCAAAAGTGAAAGACCACGCTCTATATATGAAAACTTCTCCAATCAAAATTCACCATTCAAAATTCACCATTCACAATTCACCATCCACTATTCACCACTCACCATTCACTATTTAAATCATTTCATTTAAAAACTGTTGAAGGTCGGCATCTGTCTTAATCAATACATCCCTTACTTTGCTACCCTGGCTTGCTCCTACAATGCCTGCTGCTTCCAGTTGATCCATCAATCGCCCCGCACGGTTATAGCCCAATTTCATTCTGCGTTGCAGTAAAGAAGTACTTCCGCTTTGGGCACTTACAATCAGCCTGGCAGCATCTTCAAACAAGGCATCCTTATCATTTACATCAAAATCCCTGGCATCCATATCCTTTTCATCAATGTATTCCGGCAGCAGGAATGCTTCAGGATAACCCCTTTGTTCGCCAATAAAATCTACAATTTTATCCACCTCAGGTGTATCTACAAACGCACATTGCAATCTTACTACCTCTCCATTATAACTAATCAGCATATCGCCTTTTCCAATAAGTTGCTCCGCACCACCACTGTCTAAAATGGTACGGCTATCTATTTTGCTGCTCACTTTAAATGCAATACGGGCAGGAAAATTCGCCTTAATAGTACCGGTAATAATATTCACCGATGGCCTCTGTGTAGCAATGATCAAATGAATACCAATGGCTCTTGCCAACTGTGCAAGCCTTGTAATGGGCATTTCCACCTCCTTACCTGCAGTCATAATCAGATCGGCAAATTCATCTACAACCAATACAATAAAGGGCAAGTACTGATGTCCTTTTTCGGGATTAAGTTTTCGGGAAGCAAATTTTTCGTTGTATTCTTTAATGTTTCTTACTCCCGCTTCTTTTAAAAGATCATATCGGTTATCCATCTCAATACAAAGCGCATTGAGGGTGTGAACTACTTTTTTGGTATCCGTTATAATGGCATCCTCTTCGCCGGGTAACTTTGCAAGGAAATGTCTTTCAATTTTTTTATAAATACTCAGCTCTACTTTTTTGGGATCTACCAACACAAATTTTAGCTGCGATGGATGTTTCTTATACAACAACGATACAAGGATGGCATTTAATCCTACCGATTTACCCTGCCCGGTAGCACCTGCCATCAGCAGGTGAGGCATGCTGGCCAGGTCTACAATAAAGTTTTCATTGTCAATTTTTTTACCAATGGCGATGGGAAGAGAAAAATGATTGTTTTGAAATTTTTCCGACATCAGCAGGGTCTTCATACTCACAATTGTTTTGCGGGCATTGGGTACTTCTATACCAATGGTACCTTTACCCGGAATGGGCGCAATGATACGGATACCCAGTGCTGCAAGGCTAAGTGCAATATCGTCTTCCAGGTTTTTTATGCGGCTGATACGCACTCCCGCTGCCGGAATGATTTCGTACAAGGTAACAGTGGGACCAACCGTTGCCGATATTTTCTGGATATGGATATCGTAATTCTTAAGTGTGGTGATGATCTGGTTTTTATTATTTTCCAGCTCATTAGGATCCTGCACAATTTTATCACTACCATGGGTATCCAGCAGTTCCAATGACGGATATTTATAATCCCTCAAATCCAGGATAGGGTCATAAGGTTTTAATTGCTGCACTTTTTCAGGAGAGGTTACCGGCAGATCATCGTGTAAGGAAATATCTGCCACTTTTATTTCCAGTTCCAGCCCTGAAGTGTCTATTACAGGCGGTGCTGACAACGCTTTGGGCAATATTACAGGTTGTAATATTTCATCGGCTTCGTTTTCTATTAAAGTCGATTCCAGGTTTGGTGACACCACTTTTAATCCAGGTTGTTTTTTTACTGCCGGCTCCTCTTCTTTTTCTATAATCGTTAACTCATGATTAAATTTTGGGGATTGATCGGGTACATCATTCATCATGCCAGCATTGCCCTTTAGCGCATTGGCTTTAATAGTTGAAGCATGCTCTTCATCCTCATCTGTTATTGCCTTGTTTTCATCTAACCCATCTTCTTCCGTAAATTCAACAGGGGTTGCAATATCCTTTTTAGGACTAAATTTAAACGATGGATTAAACCGCCAGATAACATAAGCCAGGAAAGAAAACCCTATTAGCAAAACGGTACCTATAAAACCAATGCTGGTAAAAAGATATGTTTTACACAAATCTCCTACCGCACCACCCCAGGCAAATTCATTGCCTCTCATAATTACAGATGCAGTGGTACTTAAAAGTGGCAGCCCTATAATGAGGTATTTAATATTGCGGATTACAGAGAATATTTTTTTACCAAAAAACAGGTTTACCCCAATAATAAAAAAGAAGCTGCAGAGCAGGTAAGATGCTACTCCAAATCCTTTGTAAATAAAAAAATGAGAGATATAAGCTCCAAAGGTTCCCATTAGATTGGAAACTGTGGCATCGGTTCCCAACAGTAATTCCGACCCTGCATCTTTTACTATGGACTGGTCTTCATCCCAGGTGAATAGATAAGAAGTAAATGCTAAAAAAAACAAGATGGCAATTAGAATACAAATGCTGCCTGCTATTTTATGGGTACGTTCATCCTTCAGCAGTTCTTTTACTTCTACTGTTTCTTCCTTTTCCTGCTTAAGCGTATCGGCCGCTGCCGTCTTTGCTTTAGTTGTTTTTACTTTATTGGCCATTGATAACAAAGATAAATAAATCCTACCTGCATAATAATGAACAAGTCATTTTTATATGCGGTTTCAACGAATTTATGTAGGTTTGACAGTAAAGCTGCTTTTTTTGAAAATATTTCTTTTCATAATCTTAAGTTCCCTGCTCTTTGCTTCTGCTAAGGGCCAATCTCTTCACCCCCCTAATATTATCAATACCGATTCAATAAAGGGTTTTAAATCCATAACCAATAGAACACTTCTGTTAATTGAACCAACCGGTAATTTACCAATAGAAAATATATTCAATGCGTCATTTACTCCATTAGGAAAATTTTCTAAAAAAAATAAAATCCCAAATAACCTGATTCCTCAAACCTTTTATTTACGATTTTCCATTCAAAATAATACTGCCCAAAAAAAAGTCTTTTATTATTTCCCGGGCAAACTCTATAAAAAATTAAAATTATACCAAAGTATTAATGGGGGCGCAATAACAGCAGTAAATACCGGCAAAATTTACGACGGCTTTGTTCCTTTAAAAATAGATAGCGCTCAAACAATTGAATATATCCTTGAACTTAATTTTTTTAAAACCAGCATTAATAAAATTGAATCTATTATTATCGGAGAAGCCCATATTCAGCTTTACAAAAACGAACTCTTCCAGTCTTTAAACAATAAAAAAACGTCAGGTATTATACTCAGCGGTATGCTGTTAATGATGATATTGGTAACCTTACTCAACTATTTTATCACCAAAAAAATAGAGTTTTTATATAATTCGCTTTACTCACTATGCATGTTCCTGCTTATTTTTCTTACCAGTTTTCTTACCATGAACCCAAGCTGGTTTAAAGGTTTGTTCATCAGCTACCTTGATTTGTTATTATTAATAACAGGCACAGTTTCTTACCTGGCCTTTACCCGCCATTTTTTAAATACTAAAGAATTGCATCCAAAACTAAACAGCTTTTTAAAAATAGAATCAAGGGTGATCGTTTTCCTGATGATATTATACAGCATTATTTACTTTGGATTGAACACATACATTTATGAGGAATACCTGGAGAATACTATGAAAATATTATTACTCATTGCCGCACTGGTGTATATATTTCTTTCATTTACCGAAAAAAATCCTCTAATGAATTACCTGGCTGTGGGAGTTGCAACACAGATATTCTTTTCTGCCATATCCTTCATATTTGCATTAACAGGATCCAATGCAGGCCATATCTACACTTCCCCGATTTTTTATTTTGAACTGGGAGTTATCTGTTCTATCATTTTTTTTCTGCTGGGCCTTTTTTATAAAAACCGTCAGGAACTTATTTTAAAAATAAAAGAACAGGAAGCCATGAAACTGGAGGTAGAAAAACAATCCTTCGAAAATCAATTAACTGTATATAAAACACAGCAGGAAGAAAGAAACAGGATAAGTGCCGATATGCATGATGACCTGGGTGCGGGGATGACTTTAATTCGGTTATATAGCGAACTGGCAAAAAGCAAAGTAGGTGATATTATTAGTCCGGAATTAGAAAAAATCTCTTCTTCTGCTGACGACCTCATTAATAAAATGAATGCCATCATTTGGAGTATGAGCAGCCAGAATGATAGCCTGGGAAATATGGTGGCCTATATCAGAAGTTATACAATAGAATACCTGGACAATACCGGTGTAAAAGCCATCATCAATATTCCTGAAAAATTACCACAACTGATCGTTAATGGCACCATACGCAGAAATGTTTTTTTGGTGATAAAAGAAGCATTGCAAAATATCGTAAAACATGCCAGTGCTACAGAAGTAAGAATTTCGCTCAATAAAGAGCGGGAAGGTTTATCGCTTACTATTCATGATAATGGAAAAGGAATAGACTTTGATAACCTGCGCCCTTTTAGTAATGGACTAAAAAATATGAAAAAAAGAATGCAAAGTGTGAATGTTGAATTTTCTATCGAAAAAAATAATGGCACCCTCATTAAATTATACGCAAAAACAAGGTGATCATTGCTTCTTTAATAATGCAATAAACATACTCATCCACCCTGCAATAAAAGCAACTCCACCAAATGGAGTAACAGGCCCCAACCATTTATAACCCGGCAATACCAGCGCCTGCACATAACAAAGCATATACAACGATCCACAAAAAAGAACAATGCCTCCAATAAATAAATACCCTGCAGCTTTCATCCAACTGTTGTTAAACTCTTTATACAATACGGCTGTAAACAACAATGCAAAAAGATGATAAAACTGGTAGCGCACTGCAGTTTCAAAAGTAACAACCACCCGCTGGCTCACCAGGTCTTTTAATGCATGGGCACCAAATGCCCCAAGCGCAACGGACAAAGCACCTAATATAAAAGCCGTTTTTAAAAATCCTTTGTGCATGATTATTCTTTTGGTAAAATAATTGAATCAATAGATGTCTCTAATAATTTTTCTGCATTTAAAATAATGCCTGCCTGCCGGTAAAATTCGTTGCGCTCTTTTAATGTCTGTTCAGTAAAAAACAATAATTCTGCTTCATTTAACTTTTTAACCAGGGGCCTTTTATTTTCGCCGGAAAGAATATTCTTTAAAATAAATACCGGTGGTGCCTCTAAAAAAATCACCGTACCATGTGCATTCATCCAGTTGATGTTGTCAAAAAAACAGGGAGTACCGCCACCACAGGAAATAATGGTATTGGTATATTCATCCATTGTTCGAAGCATGATCGCTTCTTTTTGCCTGAAGTAATCTTCACCCCTGGTTTCAAAAATATTTGCTACCGTATTTTGCTCATTTTTTTCTATGGCTTCGTCCAGGTCTATAAAAGAATAGTTATGCCGGGCAGCCCATATCTTTCCCCAGTGCGTTTTACCTGTACCCATAAAACCAATGAGAAATATCCGGCCATCAGCAGCAGCATTCAAAGTAAAATTTTGAATTTCGCTTTTATTCACATTTCATTTTTTTACAAAGAAAACAAATAAACAATCGTGTAGAGCAATAAAATATCAAACCGGGTTTTCACTCGGTATTAATTTTTCTTCCTGTAATCGCCCCGTTTCCATGCTTTGATAAATTCATTCCATGCAAAGGGGTTAAAAATATTTTGTGGTGCTGCCTGTCCGGAGTAGTACAATTTTTGGGCACTTTGGCGCAGGTATTGGTTGCTGGCTTCTCTGCCATCAGCAGGTAAGCTTGCCATTAATACCCTTCTTGTGGCAGAATTGGTATTGCTGCGTGCTATGGTAATATCATCATCTGCTACTTTGGTATTTACAAAATCCCGTTCAAACTGCTGGCGGCTGGGCCGTTGGCGGATAATCGTTGCGGGAAGATAAACGGTATCCGTTACCATCAATTGTATTACACTTTGTTGATTGCCCTGCAGGTTTAGTGGTATACTTACCAATACCGGTTTGTAACCTACACTGGTAAACTCTACTTTATCGCCTTTTAAAACAACAATGCTAAAAACACCCCGGTCGTTAGAAATAGTACCACGGTTCTGGCCCTTTACCACTACACTTACTGCTGGCAGGCCTTTGAGGCTATCGGCCGTCATCACTACCCCGTATAACTGCACAACAGAATCTTTAAATGACTCAAATTGGGCACGGGCGGCGGAAGGAATTATAAACAGAATTATAAAAATGTATAGTATATTTTTTTTCATGCCACACACTCTTTATAAGTGCTCTATTAGTTTTGATTGTGCTGCTCCATGCTGAAAAAGCACAAGTGAGTGACACAACGATGATGATTAAAGATAATCTGCTGGTTTCAAAAATAACAACATTTCGCAAATGATAAACAAAGTAATGCCATCAATGGTTAATTTTGCGGCAAGTATTTTTTTTTAACAAATAATTGAACGATGACACAAGAAGATATATTGAAGGCCTTGAGTAATGTGCAGGAACCGGATTTGGGCAAAGACCTGGTTACTTTAAACATGGTAAAAGATATTGTAATAAATGATAATAAAGTTTCATTTACAATTATACTAACCACTCCTGCATGCCCCATGAAGGACCTGATGAAAAATGCATCTATTAATGCTATAAAAATATTGGTGAATAAAGAGGCAGATGTTACCGTAAACTTTACCAGCAACACCAGCAGCAACCGTACCGATCCCAATACCATTTTAAAGGGCGTGAAAAATATTATTGCAGTAGTAAGTGGCAAAGGTGGTGTGGGCAAAAGTACCGTGAGCGCCAATCTTGCACTGGCACTGGCTGCCAGCGGTGCAAAGGTAGGTTTGATGGATGCAGATATTTACGGACCCAGTCAGCATATCATGTTTGGCATTCGTGGAGAAAGGCCGATGATGAAAGACGATGGCGAAAAAGGATTGATTGTGCCCATAGAAAAATTTGGAATTAAAGTAATGAGCATAGGATTACTGATTGATGAAAAGCAGGCAGTAGTTTGGCGTGGGCCAATGGTGAGCAGTGCCATCCGCCAGTTTGTAACTGAAGTAGATTGGGGCGAACTGGATTACCTGGTGCTGGATATGCCACCGGGCACTGGTGATATACATTTAACCATTGTGCAAACAGTACCGGTTACAGGCGTAATCGTTGTTACCACTCCTCAACTGGTAGCCATTGCCGATGCTAAAAAAGGCGTGGCTATGTTTAGCCAGGCACAACTAAAAGTACCGGTGATAGGATTGGTAGAAAACATGAGCTACTTTACCCCGGCAGAATTACCGGATAATAAATATTATATTTTTGGTAAGGATGGTGGTAAACAATTGGCCGAAGAGTTTGACATTTCATTACTCGGACAAATCCCTATTGTGCAAAGCATCCGGGAAGGTGGGGATTCCGGCATACCTGCCATGGTAAGTGATGATGGCATTACCAAAAAAGCATTTGAAGAATTTGCTGCCAATGCAGTAAGAAGCATAGCAATGAGAAATGCAAATATGCCTGCAACAAAAATTGTAGAGATTTTAGAATAGTCATTACCATTTTGAACATTTTTTTATATTCCCTGCAGTTGATGCAGGGATTTTTTTGAGTAAGCAGGTTTACAAAATGATAGCCGCATAATTATTCACCTTCATTTAATATATCTTTTGATGTATTTTAAAAAGCAATGTTTACATTAGCCTATGAAGAATTTTTATGCAATACCTGTTTGCACATTACTCATTTTAATGGCATGTACTTCAACAAAGAAAATGCATACAAAAAATAGCGAAGAGCAAAAACCTCTAAGTGAAGGGCTGGGATTTTTTGACACACAGGCTCACCGTGGTGGCCGTGGCTTAATGCCCGAAAATACAATACCTGCAATGCTAAATGCGCTGGGGTTTGGAGTTATAACTTTGGAAATGGACGTGGTGATTACAAAAGACAAAAAAGTGGTACTATCTCACGAGCCATTCTTTAATCATGAGATAGCTACCAAACCGAATGGCAGTTTGGTTACAGAAGCAGAGGAAAAGAGTTTGAATATTTTTCAAATGAATTATGATGAAGTGAAAAAGTTTGACGTGGGTTTAAGGCCACATCCCCGTTTTAAACAACAGGAAAAATTAGCAGCTATCAAACCCTTGCTCAGCGATGTTTTTGAAGCAGTCAAAAATCAAATGGTCAACTCAAAAAGGCCCTATCCTTTTTTTAATATAGAAACAAAATGCCAGCCTGCAACAGATAATCTTTATCACCCGGAGCCTGCAGAATTTGTAGATCTTCTCATGAAAATAATTAAAGAAAAGGGAATGGAAAAGTATGTACTCATCCAGTCTTTCGACTTTAGGACTTTACAATACCTGCACAAAAATTATCCATCTATTGCCACAGCTATGCTTATAGAGGATGCAGACAAATCAACTTTTGATGATCAATTAAAGAAAATTGGATTTACAGCAAATGTTTACAGCCCGCACTATTTATTAGTTAATGAGGAATTGATAAAAAAATGCCATCAAAATAAAATGCGCATCATCCCGTGGACGGTGAATGAAAAAAAAGAAATGGAAAGATTAAAAGCCCTGGGCGTAGATGGTATCATCAGTGATTATCCAAACCTGTTTGATCTAAGGTTTTAATATTTCATAACAGGGCAGCCTGTTTTATTCCCATTCTTATTACCTATCTTAAAAGAAACTCCCAGCGTCTGGCTCAGGTAACTGTCTTTTTTAGCAGGGTTCGCAGCAATACTGTACCCGTCAATATAATCTGAAGAGGTGAACCTGTAAGTCGTTTCAAGATTCAGCGCAACGGAAGATGAAAGATTATATCTTAATCCTACCCCGGCAGGAATAACGGCAATCGTTCTCTTTGTACGTTGCGCAATATCTTCCGCAAGTCTTGCTGGTAAATTTTCTTCGGGGCTAAAGTATTCCGAAATAAAACCGCTGTAATCTCTTGTAACATTAATAAATGCTACTCCAACTCCGGCAAACAAATAAGGCTCCAGTTTTGTTTCATTAGTGGATGACCCCAAAACATTCCACTTAGCCCTCAGGCCCAGTTCCTTCAACTTACTATTAAATTTAAAAGCCCTGTATTTTAAAAACTCCGGATTGTGATACAGCGTTTCATCCCCTTTTAGGGTGGCCAGGTTAAACATAGCACCCAAAGAAAAAGAGGGGCTGATGATACGTGCAAATGAAAGACCAATGCCAGGCTTGATGGTTTTAAAAGATCCCCATCTGCTGGGAGACAAATCGCCCTGGTAAACATATGCTCCTATGTTTACGCCCAATTCATATTTAGCAGAATTACTCTGCGCATTTGTTTGAAAAAAACTGAAAAAAGAAAAGGTAAACAAAGCTGCACAGCTTATCTTTTTTGTACACATCGGAATTCATTTTAAGATGAAGTAATAAATTATCCAATGTAGAATTTTGTGCAGCCAATGAATTTAAATGAAGAAAAAGATTTTTCCTTTAAAAGCAAAAGCAATGCCTTTATTGCGCCCTAACAAATATTTAACAGGAGTACCAGTGAGCAGAACATTTTATTCAAGCCAGTCATAGGCGTTTTTAAAAAGGAGTTTATTGCTGAGGGGCTCATTAAAATTCATGCTTTCAATTAACTTCCCGGGAACATGTTCTCCCAACGGAAATGGATAATCGCTGCCCATGCATATTTTATCTTCACCCATCACATCTATAATAAATTGTAAAGCTTTTTCATCATGCACCAGGCTGTCTATCCAAAATTTTCCAATATAATTACGGGGATTGATTGCATTATCTATTGCAACCAGGTCGGGCCGTACATTAAACCCATGTTCAATTCTGCCAATGGTTAAGGGAAATGAACCGCCGCCATGAGCAAATGCAACTTTTAATTTTGGAAATTTTTCAAACACACCAGCAAAGATCATAGAACAAATAGCCCGGCTTGTTTCTGCAGGCATGCCCACCAGCCAGGGCAGCCAATATTGCTGCATCTGCTGCTCTCCCATCATTTCCCATGGATGCACAAACAAAGAACAGCCGAGCTCTTCTGCTCTTTTATAAAATGGAAAAAAGCAAGGGTCGCTTAAATTAGTACCATTGATGTTGGAACCAATTTCCAGCCCGGGCATTTTTAATTCGGTTATGCATCGTTCCATTTCTAAAATGGCCAGGTCAATATCCTGCAATGGAACCGTACCAATTCCAATAAATCTGTTGGTATTTTTTGCAACCGTACCGGCAATATGATCATTCAAAAACCGGGAAGTTTCCAACCCGTCTTTTGGCTTAGCCCAATAATTAAATAAAACAGGAATGGTAGAAAGCACCTGCACATTAACGTTAGTATCATCCATATCTTTCATTCGCAGGGCTGCATCAAAGCAGTTGTCTTCCACTTCCCTAAAGAGTTTATCCCCTTTCATCATGCAGGCCCTGCAATTGCGGTGCTCCAAATGTATAAAATCCCCATAGCCAAATTTCTGTACCCAGTTTGGCATTTTATCCGGCATGATGTGAGTGTGTATGTCTATTTTCATTGAATTTGTTACTGGTTGCTGGTTTCTGGTTACTGGTTGCTGGTTTCTGGTTACTGGTTTCTGGTTACTGGTTGCTGGTTACTGGTTGCTGGTTTCTGGTTTCTGGTTGCTGGTTTCGGGTTGCTGGTTGCTGGTTTCGGGTTGTTGGTTGCTGGTTGCTGGTTGCTGGTTACTGGTTGCTGGTTGCTGGTTACTGGTTGCTGGTTTCGGGTTGCTGGTTGCTGGTTACTGGTATCTGGTTACTGGTTACTGGTTCTTTCAACTTGAATAAATTTACCTTTTAAGAAAGCACTTTCAAACCGAGAGCAAACCAGAAACCAGATACCAGATACCGGAAACTTGGTTATCCTTTTTTAACCGGAGGTGCCATCACAGCTCCACATTTTTCACAAGTGCGTTTATTTTCATCACTGTAAAAACCTTCCATCACAGGCGGTAATTGTTTTACAATATCACTCACGTGCAAGTGTTCTTCGTACAATTTGTTTCCGCAATTTTCGCAATACCACAAAAAACCATCTTCCTCCGTTTCTCTTACTTTTTCAATAACCAACCCAACAGTGCCCGGTCCACGCTGCGGACTATGCGGCGTTTTGGGTGGCAGTAAAAAAATATCACCTTCGTTGATGGCAATATCTCTTGGCACCCCGGCATCTATAATCTTTAATACAATGTTACCTTCTACCTGGTAGTACAACTCTTCCGACTCATTAAAATGATAATCTTTGCGGGAGTTAGGACCGCCTACTACCATTACGATAAAGTTTTCAGCTTCTTTGTAAATACACTGGTTGCCAACCGGAGGTTTTAATAAATCACGGTTTTCTGCAATCCACTTTTTTAGATTGAATGGAGATAATATTGCCATAATTAGATTTTTTACATTTACGTTTATTGGACAAATTGGCAATCCGATTACCAATTTGTCCAGATTGTCTATATCAAATGATCTGTATTTTGCCAGGGCAAAATAATATTATCATTTATCTTTTGTTGTTCGGTACCGCCATACAACAGATAACTTTTATTTTTATTTCCACTGATCGTTTTCCAGTAATTAATATTACTGAAATAATCAGCATTTATCGTTTTGCCCGATTTAATCTCAACAGCAGTAAGGCTTCCAGCCTTGTCAATAATGCAATCTATTTCATAGCCTGTTTTATCTTTCCAATAATAGCAGTTATTAGACAACCCATTATTAAACCTGCCTTTTATCAATTCTGTTATGATCAACCCTTCAAATAATGCTCCTTTAATATGATGGGTATTGAGTTGTTCTGCTTTTTCAATTCCCAGCAATGAGCAAACCAATCCGCTATCATAAAAATAAACTTTAGGTGTTTTAGTTACCCGTTTATTAAAGTTATTAAAATGTGGCTTTAATAAAAATATAATATAGCTGGCTTCTAAAATACTGATCCACGAAGCCACCGTATTATGCACCACTCCTACCTCCGATGCCAGGCTGCTAAGATTCAGTTGTTGCCCGTGCCTGCCTGCAAGCAAATGCAGGAATTTCTGAAAATAATTAAGATTGGGGATATTCTTTATTTCTCTTACATCTCTTTGCATATAAGTTTCTACATAAGAGGGATACCAGTCTGTTGGTTTTACCTTGCTGCTGTATAAACGGGGATAAAATCCCTTGAACAATAATTTATTTACATCTGCCGGTAGTTTAGCAGCTTGCTGCAATTCTTTAATACTAAACGGAAGCAGGCGTAACATGGCTACCCTGCCTGCCAGCGATTGAGATACTTTTTCCTGCAAGAGATAATTGTGCGAACCCGTTAAAATAAATCTTCCTTTTTTGCCGGTGGCATCCACATGAGTTTGTAAATAGGAAAACAGTTCGGGCACACGTTGCACTTCATCTAAAATAACCCCTTTACTATATTGTTCTAAAAAACCCCGCATGTCTAACAGTGCTCTACGGCGGTTATCAATATCTTCAAAACTAATATAATCATACTTTGGAAAACTGTGTTTTACCAAAGTACTTTTACCACTCTGCCTTGGCCCGATAACAGATATCACCGGAAACTGTTTTGCCAATGACAATAATTTTGCCTGTTGCTGACGCTGTATCATAGCCTAAATATAAAAAACATTTTGGACAAATTGGCAATCCCATTACCAATTTGTCCAAATTTGTTTACACATAAAATAGCTTATTTTTGCTTTCATGCAATTGCAAATTCCATATCATCTCGAAAATTTTATTGGCGGTAACTTCATCGGCCCTTTGAGCGGAAAATTTATTGATAACATAAATCCTGCCACTGCAGAAGTAAGCCGTCAAATTCCTGACAGCAATGAAAAAGATATAGCCGTTGCTGTAATAGCTGCACAAAAAGCATTGGATACCTGGAGCTGCAGTTCCCTGGAAAAAAGATTTACCATTTTGAATAAAATTGCTGACCTCATTGATGAAAATAATGAAGCCCTGGCACTGGCAGAAACCAACGATAATGGCAAGCCGCTTTGGCTCAGCAAAAAAACAGATATCTACCGTGCTGCTGCCAACTTTCGTTTTTTTGCCACGGGTATTATGCATTTCAGCAACGAGTCGCACCAAATGGAAGACAAAGCCATTAACTATACACTCAGGCAACCGATAGGTATTGTAGGCTGTATTTCTCCATGGAATTTGCCGCTTTATTTATTCACCTGGAAAATTGCACCGGCACTGGCTGCAGGCAATTGCGTAATAGCCAAACCAAGTGAAGTAACCCCGGTTACCGCTTTTTTATTAGGCAAAATTTGTAAAGAAGCCGGCCTGCCCGATGGCGTATTAAATATTGTGCATGGCACGGGACCGGAATGTGGAGAAGCCATTGTAAAACATCCGGCCATAAAAGCCATTTCATTTACAGGCAGCACAAAAGCAGGTGGGCGCATTGCTTCCATTGCGGCGCCGATGTTTAAAAAATTATCCCTGGAGTTGGGTGGGAAAAATCCCACGATCATTTTTGCTGATTGCGATTGGGAAAAAATGATAAACACAACTCTTCAATCTTCATTTAGCAACCAGGGGCAAATTTGTTTATGTGGCAGCAGAATTTTAATAGAAGCATCGGTATATGAAAAATTTAAAAATGAATTTATCGAACAAACAAAAAAATTGATTGTTGGTGATCCTCTCCTGGAAACCAGTAAGCAGGGAGCCATTGTGAGTAAAACACATTTTGATAAGATCATGGGTTGTATTGAAACAGCTAAAAAGGAAGGTGGAAAAATTCTAAGCGGTGGCAATGCAGTAAACCCCGAAGGCAGATGTGCTGAAGGCTATTTTATAGAACCGACCATCATAGAAGGACTTGGGCCGGATTGTAAAACAAACCTTGAAGAAATTTTTGGACCTGTGGTAACCTTGCAACCATTTAATACAGTAGAAGAAGCTTTACAACTGGCCAATGCCACCCAATATGGATTGGCCTGCAGCATCTGGACACAGGATATTTCAACAGCCAATTTGCTAGCCGCAAAAATTGAAAGCGGCATCGTTTGGATTAACTGCTGGATGCTGAGAGATCTGCGCACGCCTTTTGGTGGTGTAAAAAACAGCGGCGTAGGAAGAGAGGGTGGATGGGAAGCATTACGTTTTTTTACGGAGGCGAAGAATGTTTGTATAGAATTTTAAAATACATTGTTTGGCGGTGATTCGTTTCTCGTTTCTCGTTTCTCGTTTATTCGTTTCTCGTTAAGTCTATGGCAATTGAATTGTGTTATATTTATTTTGAGATTATGAGTACAATAAAAAAATTTACTGATTTGGAAGTTTGGCAACTGTCGAATGAACTAGAAAAAAAGATATTTTCTATTTTACAGACTACTACCTTATCTAAAGACTTTGCTTTGAAAGATCAAATTAATAAATCAGCAGGCTCCATCCCTGATAATATTGCTGAAGGTTTTGGCAGAGGAGGCAGGTTAGAGTTCATTCAATTTTTAAGCATAGCCAGAGCTTCCTCTTCAGAATTGCAATCGCAGTTAATAAGATGTCTCAACCGCAATCATATCTCTAAGGAATTGTATGATGAACTTTTTGAATTGACAGATAAAACTGGAGCAAAAATTGGTGCATTTATTAAATATTTAAATGGTTCTGAAAAAACAGGGACAAAATTTCAGAACAGAGTCTCCCCAAACGAGAAACGAGAAACGGAAAACGAGAAACGAGAAACGATCCATACAGAAACTGCAGCAAAACCCCTCGGCGCTTACCCCCACGCTAGAAAGGCAGGCAATTTGCTTTTCCTTTCCGGCATTGGTTCACGCCAGGCAAGTGATAACAAAATACCAGGTTTAGAATTGGATGCTGAAGGCAAGATTATTAAATACGACATTGAAGCAGAATGCCATTCGGTTTTTGCCAACGTGAAAGCCGTACTGGAAGCCAGTGGCAGCAGTTGGGATAAAATAGTGGACGTAACCGTTTTTCTTACCAATATGAAAAACGATTTCCCTGCATATAATAAAGTGTATGGAGAATATTTTAAGGATGTGGAAGCATGCCGCACAACGGTAGAGGTGAAAAGCCTGCCCACTCCTATTGCTATTGAATTAAAAGTAATTGCTACTATATAAAATATTTTTATGGAAGAAAAAGTTGGACTAGGAATTGAATTAAAAAACACAATTGATTATGCACGATTCCTGGATGAACAGGATCCATTGAGATCATTCAGGGATAAATTTTATATCCCATTGGTGAATGATAAAGAAGCCATTTATTTTACAGGAAACTCCCTTGGCCTGCAACCAAAAAAAGCACAAGACTATGTGTTGAATGAAATGGAAGACTGGGCCAACTATGGCGTGGAAGGTCATCATCATGCCCGCAATCCATGGATCAGTTACCATGAAATGTTTCCCGCCCTGCTGTCTAAAATTGTAGGTGCCAAAGAAGAAGAACTGGTGGTAATGAACCAACTCACCGTGAACCTGCATTTGCTGATGACGAGTTTTTATCGTCCCACAAAAGAACGATTCAGGATGATATGTGAAGCTAAAGCATTTCCTTCCGATCAATATGCTATAGCCTCGCAGGTAAAACTGCATGGCTACGAACCGGATGACGCTATTATTGAAATAAGTCCCAGAGATGGGGAATTCGATATAAGGACAGAAGATATTTTATCTGTAATTCATCAATATAAAGATTCTGTAGCGTTGGTTTTATTTGGTGGTGTAAATTATTATAGCGGACAGGTATTTAACATGCCTGCCATTACAAAGGCGGCACACGCCGCAGGTGCTTATTGTGGTTTTGACTTAGCGCATGCCGCCGGGAATATAAACTTGCAGTTACACGAATGGGATGTTGATTTTGCATGCTGGTGCAGTTATAAATACATGAACAGCGGACCTGGTGGAGTATCCGGTGTGTTTATTAACGAACGTCATCATACTAGCAAAGATTTACCCCGCCTTGCCGGTTGGTGGGGGCATGACAAAGAAAGCAGGTTTAAAATGGATAAGAAATTTGTTCCCATTCCCACGGCTGAAGGTTGGCAATTGAGTAATTCCAATATAATAAGCATGGCTGTACACAAAGCAGCACTGGATATTTTTGAAGAAGCCGGAATGGAGAAACTGATTAAAAAATCAAAAGCACTCACTAGCTATTTATTTTTTATTTTAGATGAAATCAATAAATCATCTGCGGAAACGCTGATCGATATCATTACACCACGTAATGAAAATGAACATGGCTGCCAGGTAAGTATGCTAATGGTAAAAGATGGTAAAAAAATATTTGAGGAACTAAAAAAACAATCAGTGATTGCCGACTGGCGTGAGCCCAATGTTATACGCATTGCACCGGTACCGCTTTATAATAGTTTTGAAGATATTTTTAAATTTGGAGAGATTCTAAGAAAGTTTCTCGTTTCTCGTTAGACGTTACTCGTTAGACGTAATGCATTTCTCGTTGGGGCGTTGTGCGCTTGCAAATGTAAACTGAGTGAAGCATATCGGATTTGAACACACTCCAACGATTTAAAAAACGAGAAACGAGAGACGAGAGACGAAAATAAAAAAAATGAAAAAAGAAATTACAATAATCGGCGCAGGGCTGGTAGGTTCCTTACTGTCCATTTATCTTTCCAAGAGAGGGTACAAGGTTACTATTTATGAGCGCCGGCCAGATATGCGCAAAGAAAAAATGATTGCTGGCCGGTCTATCAACCTGGCGCTGAGTGACCGTGGTATCAGGGCTTTGGAAGAAGTGGGCATTATGGATGAAATAAGAAAAATTGCTATCCCCATGCATGGCCGACAGATGCATTATGCAGATGGCAGCACGCCTTACCAGGCGTATGGAAAAGAGGGACAGTTTATCAATTCAGTGTCAAGGGGCGAACTGAACCGAAAGCTAATGGACCTTGCAGAAGAAAATGGCGTACAGATTATCTTTAATGAAAAACTGGAAGAAGCCAATTGGAAAAACAATACACTGGTATTTAAAAATTCGCTGAGCCATCAACTATCAACTATCAACTATCAACTTATGTTTGGCAGTGATGGCGCTTACTCTGCAGCAAGGCTTGCTCACCAATTACAGCACGACCGTTTTCAATACCAACAATACTACATAGATTTTGGCTACAAAGAATTACATATCCCTGCGGGAAAAAATGGCCAATTCCTGATGGAGAAAAATGCGCTGCATATCTGGCCCAGGGGAAATTATATGATGATTGCATTACCCAATATGGATGGCAGTTTTACCTGCACATTGTTTTTTCCTTTTGAGGGTGATTCTTCCTTTAAAACACTGGACACAAAAGAAAAAGTGACCGCATTTTTTGAAGCAACTTTTGCAGATGCAACCAAACTTATGCCTGCACTGGCAGATGATTTTTTTAATAATCCCACAGCTTCTTTGGTTACGGTAAAATGTTCTCCATGGGTAAGAGATGATCATTTTGCTTTGATAGGCGATGCGGCACATGCCATTGTACCATTCTTTGGACAAGGCATGAACTGTGGTTTTGAAGATTGTGCCGTATTGAACAGCCTGGTAGAAAAACATAACCACGACTGGGAAAATATATTGAACGAATACCAATTGCTGCGCAAACC
>JBBRFX010000030.1:0-28204 GCA_038241275.1 Chitinophagales bacterium | reverse complement strand
CTTTGGTTGCTTCCTGCTATCATTTAATTGCACAACATATAAATTTTGTTATATTGTGTTATAAACTTATTCGTGAGATAAACCAAAGTCTCCACTGCCAAATTTAATGCTTATGAAAAAATTAATGCTTCTGCTATTAATGGCATGCCTGTGTACCAATATTTTTAGCCAGGTACAACAGATAAAGATTGTAAGCTTTCAGGCAAAAAATATTCTTCCTGCAAATATCGATGAGTGGGGTAATGTACCTGCTGCATTGATTCTAACAGTACAAAAGTTACCTACCGCCCAGTTAAAGGAACCTAGATTAGTTGTACAAATTAAAAGTAACGGTGCTGTAATTTGCGGCAACAATTTATCTACAGCGAGCCCAATGGGTTCTTTTGATGTAAAAACATTTACTACCCGGGAACTTTCTGCAATGCTGGGCAACTGTACGCTGCTAAAAGAAGGTAGCTACCAAATCTGTGTTCAGTTTTTTGGCACAGACAGGCTTGCGATCAGCAATGAGCAGTGCAAGGAGTTTAGAGTAGAAACTGCAAAAGCAGAAGACTTTGCCCCGCCAACGCTCATCACTCCTGAAAATGAAAAAAGAATCAGCAAAAAAGATATCCTTAAACCCATTATGTTTAGATGGACCCCGTTGGTACCAAAACCAAAGGAACCGGTTACCTACCGCTTAAAAGTATGGCAACTAATGCAGGGACAAAACGGCGTACAGGCCATGAGGAGTAATGCACCACTGGTTACCAAAGATGTGCAGAATGTTACACAAGCCCTGATGAGTAATTTATGGAACGGCCCCTGCAAGCCGCCTTACCTCTGCGATTTTATCTGGCAGGTGCAGGCATTATCCAAAGACGAAAAACCAATAGGAAGAAACAATGGCAACAGCGAACCCTATTCATTTAAAATATTAGACGATAATATTAATACCAAAATAGATAGTGTAGATATTAGTTGTTGCATTAATGGCAAACAAAATATTTACATCAAAGTAAACAACCAGCATTTAACCAACCTGGCACAGGTTACTTCTATAAAATACCGGGTAAATGGTACGGGGCCGCTTACTACATTGTCTCCTACGGTTCCGGGCCTGGCCTTTACAATACCCGCCAATTCATCCCAGGTGTTTACGGCTGCTATTAATTGTGTAGACAGCATGAAGACCATTAAATTTATTGTAGATGCCATTTGGCCAACCGACCCGGATAATATCAACAATGAAACCGCATGGGATACCCTTCATTGCGCCTGCACCGACTGTGATGAAAAATATTTTACTTTAAATGCTCCGGCACCTTCGCAAATAAATTTCAGCAATAATATTCTTTCTTTTAATCAACCGGTAACCATTACAACATCACCCGTTAAAACAATTAAAAGTATACAGGCCGGGTTGGTTTATTTTGAAATGGTACCCGAGAATGAATTTTGTATCCCTTGTAATAAGGATGCATCTACTTACGGCCATTTTACCAACGGCAGCAATAGTCTTCAGTGGAACGGGCCTCAGCAAACACTCAATTTTAATATTATCACTCCGCAATTGACTCCATGTTGCAGCGCACTGTTTAGATACTGCATACGATACAAAATAGAATTTACGGATTGTACCAGTTGCAGCAAACTGGTTTGTTACGAAAAGAAAAAAGAAGGCTGTTCAAAATCAGGCACCGGTAACGATAATCAAAACAATCCAAAATAATTGCCATGAAGAAACTACTCAACATCGTTATTTTATTGTTTGCATTTATAGTAACAAATGCACAGGCGCAACCTGTTGGTTGTTGTCCAAAGTTTGAATTGGTAACCAATCGAATTCAGCCCTGCAATGATCTAGCCTGCAAACAGGATCATCAGGACCCCACAGGCGGAAACGCTGGCGGCGCACCGGCAACCATGATTGCCTGCAAAAACCAATCGCAGCAGTATTTAATTGTTCCTAATTTACCCGGCTTTAGTTATATCTGGACGGTAGTGGGCGGCACACCTGTGGCTTTGCCAAACCAACCTAAAACAATTATTTGGGGCAACGGTTCCCTTGGCTATTTGCAGGTAATTATTACCAGCGCCGATGGAAAATGCAGGGATACCATTTCAAAAAAAGTTTGTTTGATAGATGGCCCAACTGCGGGCATTACTTTTAGTCCCGTTCCTGTTTGTGCCGGAGCGCCCGTTAATTTTAGCGGGGCCAGTTCTGTGGGAGCTACCAATTATTATTGGGATTTTGGCGATGGTACTTATTCTACTTTACAAAATCCCCCTCCTCATGCTTTTTCTACAGGGTTGCATACTGTTATATTAACAGTTTCCAATACAGTATCGGGCAGCAATAGCGATACAAGAGACTGCGGCTGCAAAGACACCGCCATGGTAACGTTTAATGTTAGCAATAAACAGGGCATTAATATATATACCGATGATTGCAGAAAAATGCTGTGTGCCGGAGATACTATAAAATATTGCACCAACACAACCGGCTGCACAGGATTAAACTGGGTGGTAAGCGGAGGTTCAATTATTGCGGGACAAGGATCTACCTGCGTTACAGTTGTGTGGAATCAGCCAAGTGCTTACCCAACCAGTGTAACATTAAATGCCAACTGCCCCGGAACCTGTGGTAATACCGCCACCTTAAATGTTCCGGTATTGTATCCTAATTTACCTATCCAGGGCCCCACAGTTGTTTGCCCCGGTTCCAGTACATCCTACTCGCTGCCTGCATTGCCCGGCACGTTTTACAACTGGACATTAAGTGGTGGAGGTGCTATTGCCGGTTACGACAGCAATCATAATGTAATAAACATCACCTGGAACAATATGGTGGGTGGTCCTTATAATTTAATTTGTAATTATACCAACCCTTACAGCGGATGCAGCGGAGCAGATACCATCCAGGTTAATATAAAACCAGCATTCACATTAAACGGGCTCTCTCCAATTTGTGTGGGAAAAACAGCCAGCTATTTTGCCAATGGCAATGTGCAAACATGGACATTTTTACCCAACACAGGATTTACAAATTCCCCAGTAGGGTTAAGCGGTCAACAAATAACTTGGACCAGTATTGGCAATTATGCCATCACTGCCACCCCACAAACGCCTGCCAATTATTGTTCTTCACCGGCACTGTTAAATGTGATTGTACTGGATACACCAAAACTAAACAGCATTATTGGGCCAATCATTGTTTGTGCCAATCAAACCGTGGCATACAGCATTAGCAGTAATATGAATGCAGGTGTATTTAACTGGACGATAACCAACGGCAGCATTATACAATACATGGGCGCACACAAGGATTCTGTTTTGGTAAAATTTACTGCCAGCGGAACCATCAGTGTTTCACAAACCGTAGCAGGCTGCACCAGTACACCTAAAACCATTAATGTTGTAGTGGTGGCTGCCCCGCCACCGCCAACAGGAAACATCAATGTTTGTATAGATGCTACAGAAACTTATACCGTACCCGGACCGGTGCCGCCCGGCGGCTACACGTGGACGTTAAGTAATGCATTGGGAACCATCATGCCCTTATCGCCCAACAGTATTAATGTGCAATGGAATGGAGGCGCAGCATCTGCCACCTGTGTACTAACGGTTACAGCCTGCGGCCAATCAAGTTCATTAACGGTAACGGTAAAAAATCCGCCAAATGGTATTTTAAATGCAACCGGAAACCTTTGTACAACCGGCGTTACGTTAACAACAACGCCCACCACTGCACCTTATTCCTGGTATTTAAACGGAGTGTCTTTAACCACTACGCCAACACCAACCTATACCGCCACGCTTCCCGGATTATATAAAGTTAAAGGAACAGGCTGCACCGGTACGGCAAGTGTGTTTGTGCCCAATACTTTTGTTTCTAATGTAAATATCACTGCAGATAACAATACTATTTTTTGTGTGGGAAATCCTATTAATGTAAACCTGATTGCAACGGTAATGTCAAATATTACCTGCACTTACAGTTATCAATGGTACATGGGATTAACGCCGGTAGGCAGCAACAGCCCTTCACTAAACGTAACTGCAGTGGGTTCTTATTATGTAATTATCTCCTGCGGCAATTGTAAAGACACTTCTAATACGATTAATATTATTACTTCTCCCTGCAACGGGCCTTGTTTTAATGAAACAAAAGTTTTTAACGAGGATCTTGCGGGGCCATCATATAATATTACAGATGAAGAAGCACCATTTACTTATGGCATTGTAATTAATGCACCGAGCAATCCATGCAACAATGTAATCTTTAATGCTACTTATACTTTTACGTCACCCAATTCACCTAATGCCGGTGTGTTCTGGAATTTTGGAGATGGATCACCATTAATAACAACGCCGTTTGGAGGCATGACCGGTACCGTCTTTACGCCTCCTCATACATATACTTTACCCGGCATTTATATTGTTACAGCTTCCATGTTATCCAACTGTCCGCCACCACCCACGCCGCATGTATGTCCTTTGCTGGATACGATCCGGTACATCGTGCCGGTGGCTGCTAATTTTGGTGCCAACATAAATTGTGCACAGGTTAGTTTATCTGATTTATCCAGCACATTACCAAGTTTGGGTTGCAGCATCCTTTCACATGCGTGGACCTATTCCGGTCCTGCAGGAGCCGGTTTTAATAATATGGCTGCAGCCAACCCGGTATTTACTGCCATCGTATCGGGTACCTATAACATAACCCTAACCGTTACATCATCCTGCAGCGGATGCACGGCATCTGTAACTTATCCTGTAACCATTAATATTCCAACAGCATCCTTTACGCCACCCACTCCTATTTGTGCAGGCACGGCTGCTCCTTTTACAACCGCAGGCCCGGCATCCAATACTTACAATTGGAATTTTGGTGATGGCTATCAATCCAATTTGCAAACAACTACGCATACGTTTGCTGCTGCAGGAACAAGCCAGGTAATTTTAACGGTAACAAACCTGCTGGGATGTGTAGCTAAGGATACTCAAAACGTAACCATCTTACCCAAGCTAACAGTAACGATACCTACAGATAAATATATTTGCCCCGGCAGTAGTTTTACTTTAACTACAACGCCTGCTGCATTTGGAACCTATCAATGGTATTTTAATGGCAACCCAATTACTGGTGCAACAAACTCTACCCATAATACAAACCTGGTGGGCGAGTATTATGTAATCGTTAGCAATGGCACAGGCTGTGTTGCACAGTCTAACAAAATGAATATTTGGCATCATCCATTACCCATTGCAAATATTAAAGGACAAACGATTCAATGCATCAGCGGTACCGGCAGTATTTATTTATACAACAGTGTAAACGATCCAAATTATTCCTATTCCTGGGCAGCGACACCTGCTACTACATTCACCCCAAACAATACACAGTTTGATGCAAACGTTACGGTAAATGCAACCGGCACTTACCAGTTTATTTTAACTGTTACAGATATTACAACAGGCTGTATTGCAAAAGATACTTTCTGTGTATATGTTTACAATAACCCAACGGTTACCATTGCGCCTACCGGCTATTTATGCGAAGGCATTAGTCACACCTACACTGCAACCGCATTGCCGGCAAACCCCAATTATATTTACCAATGGAGTAATGGAGCCAGTGGGCAAACGATGACAACCGGACAGGCGGGTAATTATTTTGTAACGGTGGTAGATCCTGTAAGCGGATGTTTTGCAAACAGCAACATGGTTACTATTAAAAAGCGGCCTTATGTTGATTTATTCCCCATTGGTTGTGATACTTTATGTGATACGGTAAAATTAATTCCACCACTGCCATTGGGCCCGGGACAAACTTATAATTCCCTTTATAATATCCAATGGTTTGTAGATGGAGTGTATCACTCTATAGCCCCGGTTTTAAACCTGGCTGCTTTATCATTAGGCCAACATCAAATTTATATTGTAGTCAATTTTATTGGTGATACCTGCGCCAGCAAATCAGGCAAATACGATTTGTTTATCAAACATTGTGGCGATTGTGATTGTAAGGAAAGTCATTGGGGAGGAATTACATTAACTAAAGGCGATAAATCACCGGTGGTAAATGACAAAGACAAAGTAGCGAATGCTAATGTGCCTGTAATTGAAAAACTGGAATGTAATAATAGTTATGTATTAAACTGTTTTCAGGCTTATACCATTAATGCTGCGTATAACTGTGCAGATACAACCTGTCCGCCAAAAGTTACCTACAGCCTTAAACCACCGAGCGGCCCTGCCATTACCGGTAATGCACCATTTACATTTACGCCAGCTTTAACGGGTGTGTATGTTTTAACTATGTATGGATGGTGTGGTGATAAAATTTGTGATAGTTGTGTAATAAAGTTTGAAGTGAATTGTAAACCCTGCGATTGTAAAGGAAGTAAATGGGGCGAAAAAACTTACACAATTGATAATGTAAATAAGAAAATAATTTGTGAGAAGAATAAATCTATTGAAGTAAAATGCAAAACACCCATAACTTTAAATGCCAATTATCTCTGTGCAGATGCAAGTTGTAACGGAGCTGTTACTTACACATTGGTGCAGCCATCAGGAACAACGAGTGGCAATTTGCCATTTACGTTTACGCCTGCTCAAACAGGTACTTACACCGTAACCATGTATGGCTGGTGTGGTAATAAAATTTGTGATAGTTGTGTGATTAAATTTACTGCCAACTGCGATTCTTTGCCCTGCTGCCCTTACGAAATAAAAGCAGATACGAGTGTGGTAACTTATAATTATACACAGATACCTAATGCCAGCTTGCTAACGGAAAATTTCAGCATCAGCGGATTGAGTACAGCCAATATTACCGAAGTTAGAGCCAATGTAATTAGCTATACCATTACTGATAATTTTGGCAAGGAATGTTTGAAATGTGTTAACTTTCCTTTTACCTGGGCCAGTACTGCATCTGCAACAAATATTGGTTCGGTGCCTCCAAAAATAACCATGTATGGCGGCACAACTGTTCCATCATTTAATGGAAGTGGCAGTGGAGCTTATCAAAACCCAAGGGAAATAGTCTGGAACAATGGAACAAGTATTCCTATCCCCAACAATACCAATATCGGTATCAATTTTATTGTGCCGCCGGTACCCGCCATAGATTGCTGCGAATTAAAAGGAAGGATTTGTGTGAAGTTTACATTCCGTGACAATGATTGTAAAGAATGTGAAGTAATAAAATGTTTTGACTTTGTAATTAAAAAGAAATAACCTTTTATGAATAAAATAAAAATTATTTTATCTGGGTTTCTTTTACTGAATACTGCGGCTGATGCACAAACTAAAAAGCCGGATTTTTCTGTAAGCGGAACAATGGGTGTTACGTATGAAGGTTATGGTTTAGACAGAAATCCTTCGGGCTGGACGGGTTATACGCCACGACGGCCATGGAACCAGGTGCGTTTTAATTTTATGCCCAATTTTAAATTCGGCAAAAATTTATCGGTTCCCTTTAATATCAGCATGGCTGCATTACCCACCAATTTTGCCGGGCCATACAGTGGTTTTATTCCCGGTGGGCCTAAGCAGGATTTTAAACAATGGATCAGCAATCCGGTAAATAATATTGCAGTAAATCCAAAATACAAATGGGCCGAGTTGCAACTGGGAACTCAATATTTAAAATACAGTGAACTAAGCACTGGGGATATTGGAATTTTTGGAGCAGGGGTTGACCTGAGACCTAAAAGTTACCGCATTAAATTCTTCACCGGTGTTTCGCAGGCGGGCATCAATTATTTTTCGGGACCTCCCACCATAACGGGCGCCTATAAACGCAACAACTGGATGTTTCAAATAGGAAAGGAAAAAGAAGGTAAATATGAACTGGCGTTGAATTTTGCAAAGGGAAAAGATTTTATCAATTCTTCTGCCCCTGCACCATTAACCATTAAACCACAGGAAGGTGCTATTGTAAGTTTGTTATCCAACATATATTTTAATAAAGGCTGGTATGTAAAAATGGAAGGCGCACAATCTGTGTTCACCAAAGATTTAACTACACCCACTACACAACTTATCAAATCATTCGATCCATTTATCAAGGCCCATACATCCACCGTAAGAGATTATGCAGCCACTGCGGCTGTTGGTAAAAAAGGGAAAAACTTTGATTTGGGCATCAGCAGTAAATATTTTGGTGCAGGTTTTCAAACGGCAGGTTATCCTTATTTGCAACCCGATAGATTTGATTATTTATTAAACACAAAATGGAACACCTGGAAAAATAAAATGAATATTGTAGCAAGCCTGGGCCAGCGGGTAAACAATATCAGCAGTACTACTTTAAAAGCCAATCAGTTTATTGGAAACCTAAACTGGTTTACACAGTTTAATGATCAATGGAGCTTGAATGTGAACTATAATAATTTTGGTTTTCAATCTGCCAGTGGATTGAATCCTTATGGAATAAAAAATGTGAGTAACGATTTTGGTTTTAGCCCCACCTATACATGGGCTAACACTAAAATGAGCAACATGCTTAGCTTTAGTTATAACTACAGTAAATACGACGAGCGGGATGTTTTAACAGGTGTTACTACCGGCAATAATACCCACACGGCCTTGCTTACCTACGTTCCTTCCTATTTTAAGAAAGACCTTACTCCCGATTTTAGTATTATGTATTTTAACAATGATGTACCACTTGCAAAAACTACCCTGGTAACCATAAGTAGCGGATTGGCTATGCCTATTGCAAAAAAGAAAATTCAATTAAGGGGGCAATTGCAATACAATCTTGTAAAACTGAATGCTTATAAAAATGATAATAATTTAATTGCCTCCTTTAACATAGATTGGAAATTAAGCAAACAATTTAGCTGGAATACTTTTTTATCAACCAACTATTTTAAATACGGCAACTCTATTATTCCTAATGGTGCCAACTATTTAGAAAGTATCTGCCGTACCGGCTTTCAATACAAATTTGATACAAAGAAAAAGCAATGATTATGAAAAAATGGGCAGCAATTATAGTTTTATTGATAACAACACAGTGTGTACCGGCACAGGTAAATATTAATATGAACCTGGCAGGCAGGCCACCGGCAAATTTATCTGAATGGGCTAACCGCAAAGAGGTACTCACTTTTGTAATGAGCGGCAGTCAGAGCGATCGGTTGATGGTAAAAATAAAAGCAGAACTAAAAACCCTGGATGGAACCGTTATAGGAGCTACTAATTTGAACGCTGCCAAAACCTATTCTCCCCTTCCGGGGGCATCCATTGTGTTAGGTGCTTTGGATGTGTTGCCTTTAGAGCAAATGATATTTACGGGTAAGTACCAGTCTACACTGGCAAAAACAGGAAAGTTGCCTGCCGACAATTATGTGCTCTGTGTTCAGTTGGTGAGACTTCCGGATTTTGCTCCCGCATCAAATTTGGTTTGTAAAAACTTTTACCTGGCAGCCTACCAGTTGCCCACCTTAATGATGCCTGCCAACGAACAGGAATTAAATGCAAATATTGCACAGTCGGCTATCACCTTCAGATGGACCCCGGTTGTGCCCAATGCTGCCACCCCTGTTACCTACAGGTTACAGGTTTTTGAGGTACTCCAAAATCAATACGATGTGCAGGCACTAAGGAGCAACCAACCCCTGCTGGATAAAAATATTGTGGGAACTACCCAGTTTATCTGGATGCCACAGCTAAGCATGATGCCAACTAACACCACAGAAAATTTAGGCGCAGACAGTACCAAAAAAAATGGGGAAGGCAATAAAAATGTAATCCCTGTAAAATTCATTTGGACCATACAAACCCTTGATAGTTTTGGTGTGCCCTTAAACCAAACAGATGGAAACGGCGAGAGCAGATCTGAGCCAATTGTATTTTATGTAAAGTTTCCCCAAGGCTCCTTGAATAAGGAATAGCCAGGGCAACTATAATTTAAAATTTTCAATATAATAAAAAAGAGTTGCTATAAAGGCAGCTCTTTCTATTTTTACAGTATGATGTACAAGGCTTATGTAAGTAAAGAGCAGGCATTACAAAAAGCAAAGCATTTTTGTGCATACCAGGAGCGAAGCCATAGCGAGGTAAAAGAAAAACTGTATGGCTTTGGTTTATATAAAAATGATGTGGAGGAATTATTGTCTTTATTAATAGAAGAAAATTATTTAAATGAAGAGCGTTTTGCCATTGCCTTTGCCGGCGGAAAGTTTAGGGTAAAGCAATGGGGCAAAGTAAAAATAAAATATGAACTGCAACAGAAAAAAGTAAGTGCATATTGTATTAAAAAGGCATTGGCAGAAATAGAGGATGCGGATTATGAAAAATGCCTGCAAAAACTGGCCGAAGCAAAATTGGCAACCCTAAAAAGTGGGAAAAATATTTTTGTAAAAAAGACCAGACTTAGAAATTACCTGATGCAAAAAGGTTATGAAGCAAGCCTTGTGGGAACCATAATAAATAGTTTATAAGTTAGCCGCAGATTCGCAGATTAGTTTAATAAACCATTTGGTATTCTTTTTAATGGTATTTATTCGTGTTCATTTGTGTAATTAGTGGCATCCTTATCTTTGTAAAATGTCAGAAGACTTACAAATAATTACAGGCAGCAAAGCCGAACAATACCAGACTTTATTACCGCAGATAAAAGCATTGCTGCAGGGCGAACCGGATCTCATTGCCAATCTTGCCAATATTGCAGCAGCTTTAAAAGAACAATTTGGCTGGCTGTGGATCGGATTTTATTTAGTTAAAAACGATGATTTGGTTTTAGGTCCTTTCCAGGGACCGGTAGCTTGCACAAGAATTAAAAAAGGCAGGGGTGTTTGCGGTACCAGTTGGGCAGAAGCAAAAACCTTGATAGTGGCGGATGTAGAAAAATTTCCTGGTCATATTGCCTGCAGCAGTTTATCCCGATCTGAAATTGTGGTGCCCATTATCAGGAATAATGAAGTGGTAGCAGTGTTGGATGCAGATAGCGAAGCACTGGATACTTATGATGAGACGGATCAGCGATATTTGGAGGAGATTATGAGCTGGGTGGAGTTCGGAGAATTAAAAATTAAAAAGTCAAAAGGGTGAAAGGTCAAAGCTCGTTGGTTTTTAATTTTTTTAAAAACTGTGATAATACATGTTATTATAAATTGTGTACTTCAAGGATTTCCTTTTGACCTATCACTTTTGGCCCCACTTTCCCTGGCTTGCCTATACAATTAAGCGCTTCGAAGATTTCACCTTTCACTTTTCTCGGCTTCTCACCTGCTTGCCTATACAATTAAGCGCTTCAAAGATTTCACCCCTCACCTTTCAATTTTCTCAGCTTCTCACCTGCTTCCCCATACAATTAAGCGTTTCGAAGATTTCACCTTTCACCTTTGACTTTTCTTCGCTTCTCACCTGCTTCGCCATACAATTAAGCGCTTCCAAGATTTCACCTTTCACCTTTCACTTTTCTCCGACTCACCGGCTTCCCCATACAATTAAGCGTTTCGAAGATTTCACTTTTCACCTTTCACTTTTCACCTTTCACCTTTGAGCCCCCATCCTTCCATCCCCATAAATACCTGCAGGCATAAGTTCGGTAAGGGCTCCATTTTGCGGAGATTTTTAGCATCTGTAGTTTCATTGTTTTTTTATCTGCAGCGTCTATGTTATACAATTTGCAAATAGACTGCTGTATACCCAGGTCATCTACGGCAAATACATCTTCCCTGCCAAGGGTAAACATCAGTATCATCTCTGCAGTCCACCTGCCTACTCCTTCTATTTGTGTTAGAAATTCAATCAGTTCTTCATCTTCCATTTTGTGCAGGCGGGCATCGTTGATGTTGTTTTCGATAAAAAAATTACAAACATTTAAAACATAATTTGTTTTGGCATTGCTTAATCCAATACTACGCAATTGATCAAAAGGCATTGACACAATATCTTTAGGGCCGGGATTTTTTTTACTGAAGAGGGCCAGGAACCTTGCATAAATGACGGCGGCCACTTTTGTACTTAACTGCTGGCTAATGATAGATGCACAAATATGCAGGTGCACATGGTTTCTCTTTTCCAGCAAATATTTTTCCTGCTGCAGAATAATTTTATGAAGCTTTTTGTCTTTGCTTAAATGAATGATATGTGGCATTAAAGAAATTTAAAATTGTTGAAATTTTTCGGCGCTTATTGTAATGCAATATCCTCTAAATTTCAAAAACTTCAAACAACGTTCCTAACCTCTTGAACTTTTGAACCTTTGAACTTTTAAACCTTTAAAACCTCTTGAACCTTTGAAACCTCTTAATAACTATCCGCCCATGTTTTAAAATCCGCAATTTTTTCACGGCTGATGCTGATGTCTTCCGTAGTTTGAATGCCTTTGAGCAAAAGCTTAAGACGGTTATTGGCAACAGGTTTTACCTGTTCTATCACATCTGCATGAACAATTATTTTTCTATTAATCCGGAAGAAATGGCGGGGATCGAGTAACAGCTCCAGTTTTTCCAGCGTAATATTTATTACAAACCGGTTGCCTTCCCTGTCTACCAGGTACACAATCTTATTGTCTGCATAAAAGTAGGCTACCTCGCTTGCCTGCACAAAGAAGAGTCGTTGACCCACTTTTGCTAAGAAACGATTTTTGTAACGGGTACTAAAATTCTCTTTTACCTGCTCCATCATCAGCGAATAATCTGCGGGGGCAAAACTGGCAGAAAGATTTTTATATTTATTAATGGCTGCAGCCAAAGCTTCGGAGGTTACCGGTTTTAAAATATAATCTAAACTAAATAACTGAAAGGCATCAATGGCGTAGTTTTCATAAGCGGTGGTAAATATGATGGGTTTTTGTGTGGCAGCTTTTTTAAAGATATCAAAGCTGTGCCCATCACTTAAATGGATATCCATCAATAATAAATCGGGGTGTGTTTTTTTATTAAGCCAGTTCACTGTTTCTTCCACGCTTTCCAGGCAGGCCACAATATTTATAGAAGGATCGTATTCCTTTAATAAAATTTGCAAACGTTCGGTGGCCAGTTGTTCGTCTTCTATGATGAGTATATTCATAGTGGCTTAATTTAAAATTAGCAACGGCAATATTACTTTAAATTGGGTGTCGTTTTTATCAATCAATACTTCACGCCCGCTTACCAGCAGGTATCTTTTTTTAATATTATTTAATCCAACCTGTGTAGATCTTTCTACCGATTCTCTTAATTGAAGGTTATTGGTTACTACAATTGTGTTGTTGCCGTTTGCATACACATCAATGTGTAATGGTTTATGCCTGCTCACCACATTGTGCTTAATGGCATTTTCTATCAGCATTTGCAAAGAGGCGGGAATGATGTATTTGTTTTCGTATTGCTCCGGAATATTAATGTTAATGGAAAGCCCTTCCGAAAAACGTTTTTCCAGTAAAAAAATATAAGGTGTTATATAATTCAGTTCGGTTTTCACATCCACCAGTTCCTTGTCGTGCGTACTTAAAATGTAGCGGTATACTTTTGAAAAAGCTTCAATAAATTTATTGGCTTCGCTGTTATTTTTTAATACCAGTGTACTTAATACATTCAGGTTGTTAAACAAAAAATGTGGATTGATCTGGGTTTTTATCAACTGTAATTCTGCCTGAGCCGTTATTCTTTTCAGCTCCTCTGCCTCTACCCATTTTGTTTTATATTCCTTAAAATAAAAAACGATGGCATTTAGCAAATGAAACAGCAGGTTGGCCAGCCAGGCATAAATCAGGTTTAGCTTTAGGGGCACGATGGTTTCCTGCAGGGTATGGTTATGTAAAACCATGCTTACCAAAAAAACAAGTACTGTACTGATGATGCCGGTAATAACACTTCCGGCAACAAAAAATAATAACAACCATTTTATTTTGTTATGACTTTCTTTGAGCCGTTTATTAAACAGCGGTTGTATTATCCGGCTTGCCTCCCAAACTGCCAGGCTTATGGCAACTATGGTTCCCAATGCATAGTACCATTCAATAGCAATATTGAAATAATAATATACTTCGCACAACACTGTATTGATATAAGTATACAATGACAAAGCAAGTATAAAAAGGTATCTGTGCCGGTGCGAAAACATATCGGTATTATTAAATAGCATCAACGGTTATAAGGATATAATTGTTCACCGTTGATGCTATGTTTTTTGAAGGGTTTTCAAAAAATATTAAAAACTATGCTTTAGGGCAACAGTACCCTGTCTATAAGATGTACTACACCATTGCGGCACATGATATTGGTGGCGGTAATGTTGGAGGCATTGGCACCATTTCCATTTCCTTTGATAGTTGCTCCGCTGGTAAGGCTGATAGTAGTATTGCCTCCGGCCAGCATAGCTAAGTTACCATTGGCAAGATCTGATGAGAATGCCCTTCCGCCCCTTACATGATATCTTAATACAGCCAATAGTGTAGCTACCGGAATTTGGTTGATGTCTGTAAGAGATAAAGCACCCAACAGGCCTGTAAATGCAGCATTGGTAGGTGCAAATACGGTTAGAGTGGCCGTACTTAATGTACCTGCCAGTGTTGGATCTCCACCGGGAGCATTGGTTGCACGCAGTACTGCTTTAACCAATGAATCCAGTCCTGCTGCCGTAGCGGTGGCTACTATATTTCCTGCGGGAGGTTGAATGACCCTTCCTACTTTATGAATTACACCATTACTTGCTTCAATATTGGCTTGTGTAACCTGTATACCATTTACAAAAACACCTGCTGCATTACGGGTCACAAAAACAGAGTCGCCTCCCGCTGTTACCACCCTTGCATTGGGGCCGGCTGGTACATCTGCTGCCAGAATTTTTGCAGGAATAGTATGGTACAATAAAATTGCGCTAACCTGTGCAGCCGTTAAACTGTTTAAGGCTGCTTCTGTAATACCGGCGGCAGCAAATGCAGCATTATCAGGAGCAAACACAGTAAATGGACCTGTGCCACTTAATGTAGCAGCAAGGCCTGCTCTTCCTACGGCCAGTTCCAACGTACTGAAATTTGGATCTGCTACCACTTTGCCGGTAATGGTATTATCTACCGGAATAGGATCATCATCATCGCATGATGTGAAAGTTACTAATGCCCCAAATGCCAATAGCACGGGCAGTCTTGAAATAAGGTGGTTGATTTTCATTTTTGATAGTTTTTGTTCGATAGTATCAACAACCTCAACTAACAATAGATTTGTTTGGTGGATTGGAGTGGAAAATTAATGGAGTGAAACGTCGTAAAAAAGGAGTGAGTTGGAAAGAGAATCATTAAAAGGCAAGCATCATAGTGCCTTCCAATAAAAAAGCTGCTGTAGCATTTAGCTACAGCAGCTTTTAAAACTTATGAAAATGATCAGGCTACTGTCCAGCTCATTTCTCCACCTTTTTCATCTTTTAATTGTATGCCCAGGTTTGTAAGTTGATTTCTTATTTTATCGGAAGTGGCAAAATCTTTTTTACCCTTGGCTTCTTTGCGAATCTCTATCAGCAATTGCATCACACCCTGAAAAGTTTCATTGTCAGTTGCGGAAACATTTTGCAGCCCCATGATATCTTCTAAAAAAAGTTTAAAACTTTCTTTCATTTTTTTCAGGGTGCCACTGCTTAGTGCATCCGCTTTTATTAAACCATCTTTTAATGAATTAATGATAGGTGCCATTTCAAACATGTTGGCCAATACCTTGGGAGTGCTCATGTCATCATCCATAAACCCAGGCAGTTCATCCAGCCAGTTATTTACCTTAGCATCCAACTCCTCATCTGTTGCCAATTGCTCATTTCCAATAGCCAGCTTTTGCAATATTTCATAGGCTTCCCATAATCGTTTCATTGCTTTTTCGCTGGCCACCAATGCCTCGCTGCTAAAATCCAGCGTGCTGCGGTAATGGCTTTGTAAAATAAAAAACCGGATGGTCATGGGGTGAAAAGCCTGGGTGAGCAAAGGATGATTGCCGCTAAACAGCTCTGTTAGCTTAATCACATTATTATAACTCTTGCCCATTTTTTTACCATTGATGGTAATCATATTATTGTGCATCCAGTAACGCACCGGTGCGGTATGATTGCAAATGGTACTTTGTGCAATTTCACTTTCGTGGTGCGGAAACTGCAGATCCATTCCCCCGCCATGAATATCAAAATAAGGCCCCAAATATTTGGTAGCCATGGCCGAGCATTCAATATGCCATCCCGGAAAACCTTCTCCCCATGGGCTTTTCCAGCGCATGATATGCTCCGGTGCTGCCGATTTCCATAAAGCAAAATCTGCCCGGTCTTTTTTTTCTTCCTGCCCGTCCAGCTCACGGGTAGTTTCCAGCAGGTCGTCAATGATTCGTCCGCTCAGTTTGCCATAATCATAATTGGCTGCATATTTTTTCACGTCAAAATATACAGAGCCATTTACTTCATAGGCATAACCTTCGCTAATAATTTTTTCAATCATGTTTATCTGTTCTACAATATGCCCGGTGGCGGTGGGCTCGATAGAAGGTTCAACACAATTAAACTGCAACATTGCCCAATGATAGAGGTTGGTATATTTTTGTACCAGCTCCATAGGTTCCAGTTTTTCCAGTATCGCCTTTTTAGAGATTTTATCTTCTGCCTCCCGTCCTTCTTCTTCAAAATGACCGGCATCGGTAATGTTGCGCACATACCGCACTTTATTGCCCAGGTGGGTAAGGTAGCGGTACAGCACATCAAAAGTAATATAAGGCCGGGCATGCCCAAGGTGACTTTCGCCACTCACCGTAGGCCCGCACACATACATACCCACATGGCCGGGTGTGATGGATTCAAAAACTTCTTTTTGCCTGGTATAAGAGTTATAAATTTTTAAAGACATATCGTGTTTTTTGTAACGGGCATTTGTTTTTATGGTTTCATCACTGCCTGCCGTCAGGCATGCTCACTTTAACAGAAAACCAAAAAGGAACAAGTATATTTTTTTATGAATTAACCGGTACTGATCTACTTCAAGACCAGTGGTAGTGCAAAGATATTAAGCTAAGCCGCAACAAGCGCAACAACAACTATAATAATATGAGGAAAAACCGTTCTGCATAGCTGCAAGTTAGGGATTATTGTAATCAAGGTCTGTTATTAAAGCGAAATGATCGCTCAGTTTTTGGTTATCCCTAATAAATTGTTTTACCTCAAACCTTTTGTCTGAAAAAATATTATCAATTCTTAGGGTAGGGGAAATATGTACATAAGTTCGGCCAATGCCGTTCCCTTTTTTTGCAAAACTATTTTGTAATCCCTTTCCAATTGTTTTATATGCAAAACTATTGGGCACATCATTAAAGTCGCCACAAACAACTACCGGGTAAGGACTTTTATCAATTTCTTCTCTTACGTGCAGGCTTTGTGTTTGCCGTTTTAAAAATCCGGATTTAAATTTCTGAAGGATGGTGCGGGGTTTTTTAAAATTGGTTTCTTCATCTATGGTTGGTTCATCAATGTATTTAAGGTCCTGGTCTGTAAACTTAAGCGATTGCAGGTGAAGATTAAAAATTCTGAAAGTATCCTTATCCCGTTGTACATCCACATATTGAAATATGGAATTATAATCGTGCGGACTATGGCTGATGGTTTTATGATGAATGATGGGGTATTTAGAAAATATAATAATACCAAAACGATGCTCTATATCAAAATCGAGTTTTGGATTATAGCTGTAATAATAATAAGGCATATTGAGCGCCTTTATTATATCGGGTAAATAATTGATGGCTCCGGGTACACTATCACTTGCCACTACTTCCTGAAAACAGGCAATATCAGGCTGATACATATTGATCAGGCGCAGCATTTTTTGTTTTCTTTCAGGGTTGGTTTTATGCGTTAAAATTTCAAAATGTTCTATATTCCAACTCATCACCCGCAGTGTTTCAGCATTTTTTTTAAAATCAAATTCATTGTTCCCCCTTAGTTGTACCAATTGCTTTAGGGGTACCCATGCAATGCCAATACTTACCAGGCCAATGAGCATGAACCTTGGCTTTACCAACAGCCAAAAAAATAAAAAACCTATTAATAAAAGCAGCAGGTAAAAAGCTCCAAGGGCAAAAAAACCGGTAAACCAATATTGTTGCGGATTAAGCAGGTATCCATAACAGCCCAATAAAAAAAACAGGGCAACAATAATATTGCTAATAATAAAGATCCCTTTTGTGAAGCGTCTTAGTGGGTGAGCCATGCAATAAAGATAAGTTGAAAAACAGCATAAAATAAACAGACCCAAAAAGCAGGGGCATTAAAAAAGCCGTTATGCATAACGGCTTTTTTATAAAGAAATGAATGAATTAATTTTTAAGAGGGGCGCCTACCTGCACAGCACAATCATGCCCTGGTTGACCATGAGCAGGATTTAGTTTGGCAGTTCCATTAATACTTGCACCGGTTGATACAGGTGCAGGCATAGTTACAGGTGCAGCAGGTGAACTCATAGTTTGTATTTGTGGTTTGGCACCGGCGGCAGCGGCAGGAGCAGAGTTTAACGGGGCGCCTACAGCAATCTCACACCTGTGACCCGGCACACCATGTGCAGGATTTAAACCAGCACCGGTAGCAATATTTGCAGCCTGGGATGCGGGAATTGTTTGAGCATTCACTACTGGCTGGTTACCCATAGTTGGGTTAATGGTAACAGGAGCTGTGCTATTGATAACATTGATACTATCTGCCGGATTGCTTGCAACAGATGTAGTGTTACTTTTATCAGGCATTATACTGGCATCTTTTTCAGGGCTGTCATTTCCACCACAGGCAATAAGGGTTAATGTACTTACGATCATTGCAGACAGGAGTGTTTTTGTCATTGTTATTTTTTTAAAAATTCAGTTTACTTTAAATATGGTTTGCGAAAATAATTAATATAGCTGGTGTTTGGCAGAAAGGAACACTATTTGTGATTTTATTAAACAGGGTACTTAAATGCTATAATTCATTTTCTTCGGCAGCTTTTTTTAATATGTCTTTTTCTTCTTCTGTTAAAAAATGATAACCCTTCTGGTTAATCTTATCCAATATCTCGTCAACTTTTTGTTGGGTAATGTTGGTCGTTTTTTTAAATGGTTTTCGGCTGCCGGTATTATAAAAAATGGTTTCTTTTATCTTTTCTTTGGATGGTTTTTTATAAGGATTAAAAAGATTCATCATCCAGCTATAAAAACGGTTCATCCAAATGCTGCCGTCGCTGCCGCGGCGAAGAAAGATCACAAATAAAAATCCTGCCAATGCCCCTCCAAGATGCGACAAGCTATGCGCTGCACCCATGCCTGCCACTCCTGCAAAGTCAATAAGAATATACACACTCATTAATACCCATATTGGGATGCCGTTGCGAATTTGAGTAAAGAAACGGTAATCGGGAGAAAAAGTGGTGGTAGCCATTGCCACAGCCAGCGTGCCGGCATTGGCCCCCATCAGTGCTGCATTAGCCCTCATTGGCTCTAATGGAGGTATGATATAATGTGCTGCTATAAAAATGATGCCGCCCAATACACCTCCATAAATATAGATAGGAATCAGTTTGTCATTACCAGCCATTTGTTGAAGCAGGTAACCAAAAGCCCATAGCCAGATCATGTTGCTGATAAGGCGGATAATGTTTTGCCCGGTATCGCTAAACATATAAGTAAAAATGGTCCATGGCCTTTCACTCAGCGTAGCCAGGCCAGCCGGTAATGCAAACCATTGTATTACTTCAGAATTATAAGAAACCGGAGTTTGCTGCATAAAAAAGTAAACCACCTGTATGAGCAAGAGTAGTAAAAAGAAAATGATGTTAATGGCAAACAGCGCAACCAATGCATTGCTATCATGCCCCAATAAAATTCCTTTTTTAGGTTTTTTATATTCGCCGTGTCTGTCTGTTTCTCCCATATAGGTATTTTGTAATGGAATGATAAAATTACAAATGTTATGCATTAAACAATTATCACCTGTTTAATAGAATGTTTTTTTGTTGGTTTTGTTCCAGATAATTACCAAAATAAAACCCATCAGCAAACCACCCAGGTGGGCAAAATGGGCAATATTACTACCGGTAGAATATACCCCGCCAAAAAGATCAATGGCTGCAATAACAGCAATAAAATATTTAGCCTTAACCGGGAAAGGTACAGGGAAAACCAACAATTCGGTATTGGGAAAAAGGTAACCGAATGCAGCCAGTAAACCCATGATAGCTCCCGATGCACCTACCGCAGGAGCATCCGAAAGAAACAATTGCGCCACACCGGCAGCGAGCCCGCAAGTAAGATAAAAAATTAAAAACTTTTTAGGTCCCCACACTCTTTCCAGGGTGGTTCCAAAACTCCAAAGGGCAAACATATTAAACAGGATATGCCCCCAGCCGCCATGGGTAAACATATGCGTAACTAACTGGTAAGGTTCAAAAAAAGTTGTTTTTAGCGGCCAGAGTGCAAGCATAGTTGTAACCCTGGCTGTTTCTCCATCAAATACCATCTGGGCAAAAAACACCAGTGCGTTTATAATGATAAGGTTTAATACAACCGGGGTTGTGTTTTGAAATCGATTGCCGGTATTACTATAAGACATGATACAAATTTAGTGTTTGTGTAAGCCGGTTTACTTTTAAGGAGTACCGCCTGTATAAAAAATTAAAACTATTTTAAAGTGAGCAATGCCACACTTTCTATATGATGCGTATGCGGAAACATATCTACGGGTTGAATTTTTTCTACCCTGTATTTTTCGCTCAGCAATAAAATATCTCTTGCCTGTGTGGCTGTGTTGCAGCTCACATAAACAATCCTGGGCGCTTCCATTTCCAGTAATTTAATCACCAGTTTTTCGTGCATACCCACCCTTGGCGGATCGGTGATCACCACATCGGGTTTGCCATGCGTGGCAAAAAAATCGTCATTGCATATCTTTATCACATCTCCAGCAAAGAACAACGCATGTTCGATATTGTTGAGTGCGGCATTTTTTTTAGCATCTTCTATAGCTTCTTCTATTACTTCTACACCAATAATTTTTTTAGCCAGCCTGCTCACAAAAATTCCAATACTGCCGGTGCCGCAATACAGGTCATATACAATTTCATTACCCGTAAGGCCCGCAAAATCCATGGTAATGCCGTAGAGTTTTTCGGCCTGTTTGGTATTGGTTTGAAAAAAAGATTTTGGGCTGATGATGAATTCATATTCACCCAGTTTTTCTACCACATAACCTTTACCAAAATACACCTGGGGTGTTAAGTCATAAATGCTGTCGTTCCATTTTGGATTGATGGTAAAGAGCAAAGTTGTAATAGATGGCACTTCCTTTAACAGGTGATCGAACAATAAAATACGATCCTGTTCTTCATCATAATTAAGGCAAATATTTACCATTAGCTCCCCGGTGCTGCAAAAACGTATAATGATGTTTCGCAACCAGCCTGTGTGCAGCCTGATATCATAAAAAGAAAAGTTATGTGCCAAGGCAAAATCACGTATCGTATTGCGGATGCGGTTATTTACATCATCCATCAGGAAACATTCGTGGATGTCTATGATTTTATCAAAGATACGGGGAGCGTGGTAGCCTAAAGCCCCCCCACCCCCCGAAGGGGGGATTTGGGTACCCAGCGAGTTCGAAAAATCATTTAAAATAGCAGAGTCTAAGGTCCCCCCTTCGGGGGGTGGGGGGGCTTCTCGGGAGCTTGGGGGTTCTGTCAAATACGTTTTGTTGCTAAAAGTAAACTCCAGTTTATTTCTGTAATGAACGGTAGCATCAGCACCGGCTATTGGCAAAAAAACAGCATCGGTTACTTTACCAATGCGGATGAGGTTTTGCTCAGCTTCCTGTTGCTTATATTGCAATTGTTTTTCATAAGGCAGCATCTGCCATTTGCAGCCGCCACACACACCAAAATGCTCACAAAAGGGTTCTACCCTTGAAGCAGAGAATTCATTTATTTTTAATACTCTTCCTTCGGCCCAGTCTTTTTTATTTTTGATGAGCATAATATCTGCCACATCGCCTGGTACTGCACCCGATACAAAAATTACTTTTCCATCTAATTTTGCCAGCGCTTTTCCTTCGGCTGCATAATCTGTAATGACTACATTTTGAAGCACTATGTTTTTATTCTTTTTTCTCACGGGGGCAAATTTAATGCTTATGCCGGCAATCTATATCGTTAAACTTAACATCTGCCTTAGTTATTGTAGCCTGTTATATTTCTTATAGCTTTGTTAAGGCTGGCCTACCAACGTAGAATTTAAATACATTTGTTACGCTTTTAAACAAATTATGAAGAAAATATTTTTTACCCTCTTTGCTGCATTGATTTATCAGCTTGCAGCAGCACAATCTTACAAGGTTAGTTTACAATCCAATTTTAAATCAGGCATAGCCTATCTTACCCATCATGCCGGCAGCAACTTAAATGTAGATGATTCTGCTGCTGTAAACAGTAATGGACTGGCTGTTTTTCAGGGTAAACGTATTTTGCCAACAGGTATTTACGCCATCGTTTTCCCCGGAAAAAGAATGACTTCCGATTTTTTAATTGGCAAAGAACAGTTCATCAGCATAAAAGCTGATACAGCCAATCTTATTAAAATGGAAGTAACCGGATCTACGGAAAACATACTTTTTCAGCAATACCAGCAGTATGTGGCCAAACAGGGCCGGCTTTTAAACCAGGAAAGAGAAGCCTATAATCAATCCGGCAATGCACAGGATTCTGCCTTGCATGAAAGCAATTATAAAAAGTACAATGCAGCATTGAATGATTACCGGAATGGTATCATACTTAATAAACCTACTTCTATGATGGCTATTATTTTAAATGCCATGAAAGAACCACCCTATCCAACAAGGGTGCCTTTAAACAGGCAGGACTCCATAGATAATTACCAATATTACAAATCGCATTATTGGGATGGCATTAGCTTCATGGATGATTGTGTGGTGCGCACACCTTTTTTTCCGGCTAAACTACAGCGTTATTACAGGGAAGTGATGCCGCAGGAACCGGATAGTATTATTAAAGATGCTGATTATAAACTCCTGCTGGCCCGAAGCAGCCCGGAGATGTATAAGTATTTATTGAACTGGCTTACGGATGAATACATCAGCCCTAAATACATGGGGCAGGATGCCATTTTTGTTCATTTATTTGAAAAATACCATAGCAAAGGATTGACTCCATGGCTCAATGAAAAACAAACAGAAGCCATTACCCGCCGGGCTTATATGCTAATGGCAAACCTGGTAGGAGAAAAAGCTGCCAACCTGGAGTTGTTAAATACTGACGATAAGGTAGCTGCGTTATATGATGTAAATGCAGATTATACAGTGCTGGTTTTTTGGGATCCCAATTGCGGGCATTGCAAAGAGGAAGTGCCAAGGGTTGATTCCTTTTATCGTGCAAGCTGGAAGGCAAAAAATGTAAAAATATATGCAGTGATGACGGAGTATGATAAAGATGCATGGGTAAAGTTCATCAACAGCAATAATCTTAAAGAATGGACCAATGTATATCACACACTTGAAATGCTGAAGGAAGAAACAACAGCACAAAAGCCTTCTTTTAAACAACTTTACGATATTACCCAAACACCTACTTTATATTTGCTGGATAAAGAAAAAAGAATTGTAGGAAAAAAACTCACCCCTGATCAGTTAAATGATTTGCTGAAGGTAAAGATGAATACAGCTTCCAAATAATGCCGGCATAAACCGGTACAATAAAACAAACCCAAAACAACAATCATAGTGATGAAAAAGTATTACCTGATTTTTTTGCTGGCCGTTGGTAACGGAGCTGCATATTCGCAAACTTTTATTACCTACGGAAGCAACAACATTTCCAGGCAGGAGTTTTTAAAAGCATATAATAAAAATAAAACCCAGGTTGCCGATAAAGAAAAATCATTGCGGGAATACGTGGAGCTATACAGCAATTTTAAATTAAAAGTAAAAGCGGCAGAAGAACTAAGGCTGGATACGCTCGCCCAGATTCAATATGATATCCGCAACTTCAGAGACCAGGTAATGGACAATTACCTGAGTGATGAAAAAGGAATAGACAAACTAACCAGCGAAGCTTTTATAAGGTCGCAGCAGGACCGGTATGTTATCCATTTTTTTGCTCCTGTTGGCGTAGCTGCTTCAGCGGCCGATACCGCCAAAACATACAGCGCCATCACATCATTGTATACTGATTTAAAAGCAGGCAATACAAATGAAACAGCATTAGTGCAAAAATATGCCGGTAGCACTGGTATGATTAAGCGAAGTGAAATAGGTTTTATTACAGCATTTACGGTGCCTTACGAGTATGAAAATATTATTTACGGCTTAAAAATCGAGGAGATAAGTAAACCTTACCGGAGCAAAAACGGGTGGCATATTTTTAAAGTTATCCGGGAGCGTAACAACCCCGGCAAATGGAAAATAGCACAGGTGCTGGTAGCTGTAGATCCCGATGCCAACGAAGCTGCCAAAGCTACTGCACAAAAAAAAGCCAGCGAAGCTTATACCCTTCTTAAAAACGGAGAGAGCTTTAGTGCTATTGCAAAAACGTATAGTGATGATAAACTTTCGTACCTGAGCGGGGGAGAATTGCCCGAATTTGGTACAGGTGCATATAGTGCCGGTTTTGAAAATGAAGTATTAAAACTAAAAACGGATGGAGATATCAGTCAGCCTTTTTTAACATCATTTGGATATCATATTATAAAAAGAATGGGCCATAGCCCTACTCCATCCACCCAGTCGGATGAGTCGTATATGTTTGATCTCAAACAAAAAGTGATGAAAGATACCAGGGTGATTGCAGAGAAAGAAAAGTACACAAGGGATATCATAACTAAAATGGGTACCCGAAAATTGAATATTGTAAAAGATGCAGATCTTTTTAGATATGCAGATAGCCTGATGACCAACCCGTCACTTGAACAAACCAAAGCTTATCCCATCAGCAATAAAAAAGTATTGCGTGTAAAAGACGAAGAATTAAAAGGCAGTGACTGGCTGGCTTTTGTAAGGGATTACAAAACGAATCTCTCTGAGAATAAAGCGGAAACCAACAAACAGTTGTGGGATAAGTTTACAGAAGTATCCGCTTTAAATTATTACAAGAAGCACCTGGAAGAATATAACACCGATTTTAAATTTCAGATGCAGGAATTTAAAGAAGGCAATATGTTGTTTGAGATAATGGAACGCAATGTGTGGGGAAAAGCCATTAACGACAGCGCTGGTTTACTAAAGCATTATAATGCTCATGCATCTAACTTTAAATGGGCTGCCAGTGCAGATGTTTTAATCTTTAACTGCTCTACTGCAAAGATTGCAGAAGAGACGATGACGGCATTAAAAAAAGGAAAAAACTGGAGCGCTATTGCAGATGAGCAAAGCACCGGCGGATTGTTGCAGGCAGACAGTGGCCGATATGAAATAACACAGATTATTGGCGCTAATTATGCAAGTGCACCCGCTGCAGGAAGTTATACTGCTATTGTAACCAATATAGATGGCACTTCAACTTTTGTAAAATATGTAACTATTTATGAAGCTAACCAGCCAAGAAGTTTTGAGGAAGCAAGAGGACTGGTAATAAACGAATACCAACAGGTACTGGAACAACAATGGCTGGCAGAATTAAAGAAAAAATACCCGGTTCATGTAAATGAAAAGATGATTGCGGAAATGCTATAAAAAGAATAATTAAAGATTTAAAAACCTGCCCCTTATCCGGTGGCAGGTTTTTTGCGTTTATGCCTTACAGTAATAAATCAAACCTTTGGTTTGATTCTTATTTTTTGTATCACTTAAAAAACAACTATGAAAAAAGTACTATCAGTATTGATTTTTACAACAGTAATGGCAGGAGCTGCCAATGCACAGTTATTCTACGCACAAGGCGGTTTAAACCTAGCCAATATTACCAATACCAATAGTGGTGGAACCGAAGATAATGCTGTGCTGCCTACTTTTAATGCAGGTTTAATGGGGCGTTTTGGTTTATCTAAAACCATAGATCTTGAGTCGGGCATATTGCTTACCGGCAAAGGGTCTAAAGCAGAAACCTATTTTAACGGCGGTAATGACTATGTTAAAGCGAAATTTAATCCACTCTATGTAGAAGTACCTTTGAATATTGTGGTAAATGTTCCCCTTGCATCCAGTACTAAATTATTTGTAAATGCTGGTCCTTATGCAGCTATAGGAGTAGGTGGCAAATCTAAATTAGATACAAAAATCGGAGTGCTTACCTCATCTTCAGAAAGAGACATTAAATTTAATAATGATGATCCTTTTACATCTGTGCAGGAAGATGCTGCCTATGATAAACTAAAAAGATTTGACTATGGTTTAAACTTTGGAGCCGGACTGGATTTAAATAAAGTATTATTAAAAGCCAATTATGGAATGGGCCTTGCAAAAATAGGCAGCACAGAAAATAACAATAATGCGGATGATAAAAATAAATACCGTGTATTTAGTATTTCTGTTGGGATTCCGCTTGGCAGATAATTTTACCTGTGAAATTTTTAAAAAGGCTTCCGGTACCGGAAGCCTTTTTTTATAATAATTCTTTTACAACATCACATATTAGTTTTGGACGGCCCAGGGTATAATAATGAAGTACAGGCACGCCGGCTTTGTATAAATCTCTTGATTGTTCCAAAAGCCATTCTTCACCTACCTGCTCCACTTCTTCATCTGTTTTGCATTTTATAATCTCATTGCTTAAGGCGGTGGGTATATCTATATGAAAAACCTTTGGCAAAAGCGTCAATTGTTTGATGGTATAAATGGGTTTTAAACCAGGTATAATGGGAACTGTAATACCTATTTCTCTGCAGGCATTTACAAATGCAAAATATTTGCTGTTGTCAAAAAACATTTGAGTAACGATATAGTCTGCACCGGCATCTACCTTATTTTTCAGGTATTGCAGATCAGTGTCCAAATTTGGCGCTTCAAAATGTTTTTCCGGATAACCCGCAACACCAATGCAGAATTTTGTTTTGGTGGTATTTTTTAAATCTTCTTCCAGGTAAACCCCGGCATTGAGGTTTGTTACCTGTTTAAGCAGGTCTATTGCATATTTATGACCACCGGGTTCGGGTTCAAAACCGGCTTCATTTTTTGCAGCATCGCCTCTTAATACAAGTACATTATCTATGCCCAGGTAATTAAGATTGATGAGGGCATCTTCTGTTTCATTAATGCCAAAGCCGCCACAGATAAGGTGCGGAACAGTATCAATATTGTATTTATTCATGATAGATGCACAGATAGATTCTGTGCCTGGCCTTTTTCTTACCACTACTTTTTCAAAAGTGCCGTCTGCTTTTTTCTTAAATACATGTTCACTTCTGTGATAGGTTACATTAATAAAGGCTGGCTTAAACTCCATCAGTGGGTCCAGGTGATTGTATAATGACTGTATGCCCTTGCCTTTGAGCGGGGGTAAAATTTCAAATGAAATAAGGGGCTGGCTTGCCTGGTTTATGTGATCTATAACTTTCATAAATTAATTAATGGGCGTAAAGATATAGCCAAAATTAAAAAAACCTTGTCTTTGTGGAACAAGGTTTAAAAAAATTGTGCAAAAGGTTTATAGTGTACGCCTTGCCGTAATGTTTACCGTTTTGCTGTTTCCATCAATAAAAGTACCTGTTATTTGATCGCCATTAATTGTTCCAATGGATCCGGTTTGTCCTGCGGCATACAACCGGTTGTTATTAATAGTGCCATCAAATTCATTTATAACCGAGGAGCCGGTTTTTCTTGAAACACCACCAAAAATGCCGGCTGTTCTTAATACAATCATGTTGAATGTACCTGTTTCCGGTAAAGTAGTGTTGTAACTTCCTTCAAAACATTCTATCATGTTAGTAGAAGTTTCTTTAATAACCTTAAGCGAAGCATTTGGATGGCCGGGTATATTGGAGGCATTTATTGTAGGTGTTCCTCCGCTAATACCTACAGAAAAGTTTATTGTAACAGGCGAACCGTTTAACACGCCCGTAAAGTTGGCCACATAAGGTTGACCTGCAACCCATGTAACAGCAGAGCTTAAATTTATTGTAACGCCATCAAGTATCATCACAGCGGTAATTAAAGATCCATTGTTTGCAATATTAAACATAATGGTACCCGAAGAACCTGCTATAACGCCTTTATAAATCCCCTTGCTGCTGGCATTATTAGCAGCCAATGCATCAGGAGTTGTTTTACAGGTGGTGCAGGTATAGGTGGG